>JBAZVI010000006.1 GCA_041660925.1 Elusimicrobiota bacterium | reverse complement strand
CTCCTTCAGGATCGAGACGATCTGCTCTTCCGTGTATCGCTTTCGCGCCATTGTCGGGCCTCCGTTGTGCCAGTTTAGCACCTCGGAACCACAATCAGGCGCGGCCTAGTTTAGCGGGGAGACGTCGATGGGGTCACTTCAACTTCGATAAACTGCGTTTCGACCTTTATTTGATCGGGGTCGCGATGTTCCTTGAATTTTGAAGAGGGTTTTCCTGGAAGGAAGTTGTAACCGGCGCGAATCTTGTATTTCCCAGGTTGCTTGAATTCATACTCCCACATCTCAGTAAAGGGCCCGATGGGGGGGCGACGGGCGCGGTCCGTGCGTTCCCCATGGCCAGGGAAGCTCGAGGCGACCGTCGCGGTCGATTTCCCGGGGTAGAGCCAGAAACCGATGGGCTTCTCACGGCGTTCCTTTTCGTTGAGCTCGCGATTGTACTCCAACAAGGCGAGCGTCAAATCGGGTTCTGGGACTCCCTTGGCGACGAGTTCATTGCGTTTGAGCAGCCAAGCCTTTTCCTTGGGGGTCGGCGGTGTATCCGTCTGGGGGTCGTCGTCTTCCCCGGTATCGACATAGTCCATCAGCAGCGGAGCACGTTCGAGCTTTTTCCCGTCCGGTCCCAGTACCTCGAGATAAACGTCATACTTGCGCTCGCAGTTATAGTAGAGCTCGAAGGGGTCGTAGAAGACTTCGCTGATGACGGGGAAGCGCTTCTTCCCGATGTTCTTCAGCTCGATCTGATACCAGAAGCGTTCATCAGCCTTTATTTTTTTCTTCAGCAGGCGCAGGGTGATCTGGACGGGAGACTTCGCTCCTGATGCTTCGGCCTCCGCTTTGACCGGGGCTTCCGCATAGACGGAAGCGGCCAGCGCCAGAACGACGGCGCAGCAAAGCCAAGGGGCACGTATGTTGGACGGACTCATGAGATATCTCCGTGGGATACGGGCGGACGCATTTTAACTGTTTTCTCTCCCAAAGATGATTCCGTCAGGACGAAGCGAGACCCGGATTCCCCGGCTTCAGCGCGGCCTACGATGCGCTTTGCCGGGGAATCCGGGCTTCCCTGTTCAGCATTTGGTGAGGATGTTGTCGCAGGGGCTGATGAGGCCGCCGTCGACGGTCTGCAGCGAGACCTTCGCCTTCGCGGACGCTTCCGCGACCCCCATGAGCGCGATCCCCGTGAGGATCAGGGCCAGGGCGACAAGGATGGACGATTTCATGACTCCCTCCGCGAGGGTTCGGACGCTGAGCGGCCTCGTCCTGCCCTCGATGAGAGTGTAGCGGGAGGGGGCGCGGTCCGGCTGAGGCGGGAGGCCCCGCCCGCGCCGTCTTCGGTCCTAATCACGGCGGTTCGCAAAAGGCGGCATGCCGTAACCCGGAAAACGACGCGCCTGCGGCGAAATGTCGCCGCAGGCGCAGCGTCACCCGGCCGGGAGCCGGTCTTCCCGGGCTACTTCCGCTCGGTCGGACTCATCATCTCGTTGAGGGCCGCTATGCGCTGGGGGATGGTCGGATGCGCGTCGAGGAGCCGGTAGAGCGCGTTCGTCTCCTCGACCGGGGCGTTGCGCGCGGTGAGCGCGTCGATCGTGTTGGTCTTGCGCAGGCCGGTGCCCATCGCGCGGGGGGAGCGCGCGAGCGCCGCGGACTCCGCGTCGGCCATGAATTCCTCGGCCCGGAAAACGAGCATCAGCGCGAGCGTCCATGCGACCGGGCCCCAGAGCATCGCCGCGCTCTGCAGGATGCTCCCGGTCCCCGAGGAGAGCAGCATCGTCTGGAGCAGCACGATCCCGAAGAGCGTGATCGCCATCGCGCGGTGCCGGAGATGGCTGAGCTCGTGCGCCAGGAACGCGCGCAGCTCTCCCGGGGTGAGGAGCTTCCTCAATGAGCCGAGGATCGAGATCGTCGAGAGGCGCTGGAGGATGCCGGCGGCGAGGCTGTTGGGCTCCTTCGACTCGTCGGCGCCGACGAAGACGCCGGGCTTCGGCAGCCCGGCCTTGTCCGCCAGCTCCGCGACGGTGTCGACCAGCGGACCGGGCTTCGCTTTCTTCGCGCCGAAGAACAGCGCGGGCAGGAAGCCCCAGGTCAGCAGGACCGGCAGGCCGTTCTTGAGGCCGGCGACGGCCTTCAGGAACTCGGGGAGGAACGCTCCGAGGGAGAAGTGCGTGAGGCCGAAGAAGGCGACGGAGACCGCGAGGAGGAGTCCCAGCGCCGCGAGGTAGCTCATGCGGGTCGAGCGCACGGCTCCCCGGGCGAGGTCGCCGGTCGCTTCGCCGTTCCCGATGCGCCATTCGGGACCGTAGCGGGGGGCTTCCCCGTTGAGGCCTCGCGTCCAGGGCCTGCGCACGGAGGCCGTGTCCTGCGCGAGGGCTTCTTTCGAGGCGCCGAGCTTCGACATCATCAGCAGCGAACTCCCGCTCATGAAGAAGCTCAGCAGCGGCATCAGTCCGACGACGACGGTCGCGATGGGGAGGGCGAACGTCCCGCTCGCGAACATGAAGAGGTTCCCCGGCATCCAGAGCGTGTTGATGAGCAGGAGCCGGAAGATGACGTCGAGCGGAAGGACCGGCCCCATGACGCGATGGTTGCGCAGGGCCCAGGCCATGTGTCCGCTGCCGTAGAGCAGGGGCACGGCGGCGACGAGGGCCAGGAGCCCGAGGAAGGGAGCGAGGCTCATCACTCCCGCCGCTTTCGAGAAGGGCTCGAGCGCCGCGAGGAGCAGCGTCGAGACCGGGACCGCGCTCGCAGCCAGGCCGAGCGCCAGGACGAGCGCCGCCCCGAAGAAGACGCCGAGGAGGACGTCCTCGCGCTTCTGGAGAGGGCGGACGGCGGCGTCCTTCTCTTCGGCCAGGCGCAGGCGGTCGGCGAGGAGCAGGGGCGCGATCACCACGCCGACGCCGACCACCGCCCAGAGGCTCGCGGCCGCCGAGAAGCCGAAGACCGCCGGGGCCAGGGCGCGGGCGGCGAAGTCCAGGAGGGCGACCGCGCCGGCCACGAGGCCCACGCGCACGGGCGCGGGGAGCGGGTCCAGCACGCGGGACAGCGTCGAGAGCACGGGCAGCGGCGGCGGGATGTACTGAGCGCCCTTCGAGGGCCGCTGTTTGTGGGGGCGTCCCAGCCAGCCCAGGAGCAGGCCGCGGAGACCCGCGGTCCACGAGGACGAAGCCTTCGGCGCCGCCGGCGGTTCCGCCGGGAAGGCGGGAGGCGCTTCCGCGGCGGGCCTTCCGGTCTCCTGGAGGTCGAGGGCGGCTTCGACGGCCAGCGCCCTCTTCACGAGGGCGTCCGATCCCTCCCTCGTCTGGCGCTCACGCACCTGGCGGATGTGGTCGGCGCGGCGGGTCCGCTCGAGCGCCCGCTTCCAGAAGGCCGGGACGGACGCGGGAGCGTCCGAAGGGGCGGCGGCGGGGGCGCTCTGGCCCTGGATGACCCAGAGGTGGGAGAGCAGCGCGATGGCCATCGTCGCGGAGGCGATCGCCGGGAGCATGGACATCGAGGTCAGGACGAGCCCCAGCAGGCTGACGCCGACGAGGGGGAGGATCCCTCCCGCCGTCAGCGGCGAGGCGGGCGCGCCCTTGCGGCGGGCGGCCAGGGGGACGTAGACGAGCAGCGCCGCGGCGGCCGCGGCGACGAGGACGAGGTTGCCCATGATCAGCGCGGGGAAGAAGGCCTTCGCGGCCGCGCCCAGGAGGTTGACGACGAACCCTTCCGCCGCGGGGAGGGCGGAGAGGAACATCGCGGTCCCCGGCGAGAGGAGGCGGGGGAAGTAGGGACGGTAGACCGGCGCGAGGACGTAGCCGAGGAGGAGGACGGCGGCCGTGGCCGAGATGAGCAGGGTGACCGGGGTGATCGGCCAGGCCACTCCGAAGATGCTGACGGCGGCCAGGAACAGGGCGATCGGCGCGGTCAGCGGCGTGGACACGATGCGCCCTTCGCGATGGTCCTGCCGCTGCTTCCAGAGCGCCCGGGCGGATTTGTAGGCGAAGTAGAGCATCGCGGAGAACGCCAGCCCGGAGATGCTGGTGCCGGGCACCCCGTAGAGCTTGCTTCCGACGAGCCCGGCCATGGGGATGCTGTTGTTGACGATGTGCATCATGCTCGAGGCGAGCAGGCCGTCCTGCTGGAAGACGTAGCCGAGGATCAGCGCATGGATGAAGCGCGCGGCCATCATGAGCGGGTCGCCGGTCTCGTGGACGACGACGAAGATCGCGGAGGAGACGACCAGCGGGAGGTAGGTCGTCATGAGCTTCCGGAAGAACGGCTTCTCGGAGAGGCCGAGACGGCGGGCGAGGCCCGAGTCGGCGGCCTTCGTCCCAAGCCAGGCGAGCCCGCCGATCATGCCGCCGCGGAAGAGCACCTCTTCGGCGATGGGGGCGATGATGGCGCCGCCCGTCCCGATGCGGAGGGCCTGCGCGACGCCCTTGATGACGATGTTCTCCGGGCTCATGTAGTTCGAATGGAGCTGATAGCCGAAGCCGTTCACCGCCACCGCGGTGATGATCCCGGGGATGATGATGCCGATGGCTCCCGCGAGGACCCCGATCATCAAAGGCCGCAGAAGGCTCTTCTTCGCCTGCGGGGCTGGAACCGGCGCGGGCGCGGGGACCTGCTCGGGACTCTTAAAGGAAGCGTCCTGCGCCGGCGCCAACCCGCTGACGGCGCTCGTCAGGGGCCCGGCGACGGCCGCCGCGGGCTGATCGTCCTGCGCCGCGCGGCCGTTCTCGAAGAGGCGGTGGAGGAGGGTCGGAAGGGTCGAGACCTTCCGATCCTGCTGGCCGAGGCCTGCCGACCACTGGACGAAGCGCTCGCGCAGGCCGACGGCGGCGCCGGGGTCCGTCTGCACGGGCGCGGCCGCCTCCGTCCGCCGGAGGGGGACGGCCGCCGGAACGAACGTCTTCGCTCCGGTCTGGACCGCGACGGGGGCGGGCTGAACGCCGTCGACGAACGCGGAGGGGCTCTTCTGGAGGAGGAGCGCGGGCAGGACCTGCGCCTGGACCTGCGGCAGGGTCTCGAGCTTCAGCGCCGAGCCCTGCAGGACCGGCTGGAGGCCGAGCGTCGCGCCTTTCGCGGAGGGGGGCGCGAGCGTCGCCGCGACGCCGACCTGCGCGCCCGCCGCCGGGGTGCCGGGGACGTGCGAGGAGAAGACCGCTCCGACGGCCTGCGCGGCCGCGAGGCCGGGGGATTCGAGGAGGAGGACCGCGGACAGGATCGCGGCCAGGATGCGGCAGGGGATGCGGGTGTTCATGGTCGGCCTCATGCAGGAAGGATGACGGCGTTCGATAGCCGTCGGGAGAATCGCGCGAAGGGTGCTCACACCCCGGATTCTACGGTAGACGGGGGCTGGGAGAGATGAGCCCTTTGGGGATGCGGACCGGGCGTGATGAGCCCGGGCCTTATGTAGGTCCGTGGGACGCCGCGGACGTCTCCGGCGAGCGCGTCAGGCCGTCGTCGGGGCTTTCTCGCGCAGGAAGTACGACCCGGCGGGGATGGCGAGGGCGCCGAAGATGATGTAGAGGCGCCAGTACGTCAGGTGGAGCTGGGCCCAGAAGCCCTCGGTGACCCCCGCGGGGGTCAGCTGCCAGGCCGTCATCCCCAGCGCGAAGGTGGACAGCGTCACCGCGAGCATCAGGACGATGAGCCGTCGGGCGGGCACCTTCCAGTCCGTGAAGATGGCGGTCAGGAAGACTCCGAGCAGCGGGCCGTAGGTGAAGGAGACGATCTTGAAGGCCAGCCAGAGCAGGCTGTCGAGGTTCTTGACGGTGAGCGCGAAGAACATGAAGAGGAGCCCGAAGCCCACGAACGAGAGCTTCGAGACCTTCACGCAGCGCTCCTCGCTCGCGTCCTGCCCCCAGAAGCGCTTGTAGAAGTCCATCGTGAAGGCCGTCGAGAGCGAGGCCAGCGCCGAGTCCGAGCTGCCCATGGCGGCCGATGCGACGGCCGCGAGCAGGAGGCCGCGCAGGCCCTCGGGCAGGGTCGTGAGGATGAAGCGCGGGAAGATGTGGTCGGGGTCCTTCATCCCGGCGACGAGCTCCGGGTGCGAGAGGGAGTAGGCGTAGAGCGCCACCCCGATGCTGAGGAACAGGAAGGTGATGGGGATGCCCGCCAGGCCCGAGAGCATGAGGCTCCAGCGCGCCTTGCGCTGGTCGTTGCAGGCGAGCAGGCGCTGGACCATGTCCTGGTCGGTGCCGTAGGCGGCCGAGGACTGGAAGAAGCCCCAGACCGAGAGCAGGAGGAGGAGCCCGAGGTTCGCCGGCTTGAAGAGCTCGAGGAAGTTGAACTTGTTGTACTCGGTGCCGTCCGGGCGCACCGCGTGGCGACCGGCGTCGATGATGCCGTGCACTCCGCCCGGGACGTGCATGACGATGTAGACGAGGGCGATGACGGCGCCGGAGATGAGGAGGATGAACTGCATGAGGTCGGTCCAGGCGATCGCCCGGCCGCCGCCCATCGTCGTGTAGGCGAGGATGACGCCGATGACGATGACGACGCAGCCGGAGTAGGGGAGGCTGCCGCCCGAGACGACCTCGAGCACCTTGGCGATGGCCACGATGCGGACCGTCGAGGCCAGCGTGCGCGAGAGCAGGAAGTAGCCCGAGCAGGCCGTGCGCACGGGCGGGCCGAAGCGTTCCGCGGCGTACTGGTAGATGGAGGTCACCCCGAGCTTCTGGTAGACGGGGAGGATGAAGCCGGCCACGAAGAAGGTCGCGGCGATGTCCCCGATGTTGCTGAAGAGGTAGCGGTAGTCGGCGCGGTAGCCCTCGCCCGGCGTGCCGACGAAGGTGAGGGCGCTGATGCAGGTGGCCAGGAAGCTCGCCAGCGTCACGAGCCACGGGATGGAGCGGCCGGCGAGGAAGTAGTCGTCGGTGGTCTTGTGGGTCCGGTGCGCGGCCCACCAGCCGATGGAGGCGAGGGCGGCGACGTAGGCGGCCAGGACGGCTCCGTCGAGGAATCCAAAGCTCATGTCGGCGATTATGCGTCTTGCGGCGCGGGCCGTCAATGCGATACTCTTGAAGCCATGAAGAAGCTCCTCCTCCTCGTGCTCGTCGCGCTCATCGTCGCCGCCGGCGTCGTCTACCTCCGGCTCGGCGCCGTCGTGAAGGCCGCCGTCGAGGCCGCCGGTCCCCGCGTCGCGGGCGTGGAGGTCCGCCTCGCCTCCGTCTCCATCTCGCCCTTCAGCGGCCGCGGCTCCCTGCGCGGCCTCTTCGTCGGCAACCCCCAGGGCTACAAGACCGAGGCGGCCGTGAAGGTCGGCGCGGTCCGCGTCGCCGTGGACCTGCGCTCGCTCTTGAGCGACACCCTGGTCGTGCGCGAGGTCGTCGTCGAGGCGCCCGAGATCACCTATGAGATGGGGCCCGGCGGCAGCAACATCGCCCGCATCCAGAAGAACGTCGAGGCCTTTTCGCCTGCCGCTCCGAAGGAGTCGCGGCAGGCGAAGAGGAGCGAGAAGAAGGTCATCGTGGACCTCTTCGCGGTGCGCGAGGGGAAGGTGAACCTCAGCGCGGCCCTGCTGGGGGGCAAGGAGCTCTCCATCCCGCTTCCCGCCATCGAGCTGCGCGACATCGGCCGCAAGTCGAACGGCGCGAGCGCGAAGGACGTCTTCTCTCAGGTCGTCGGCGAGGTCGGCCGCGGCGTCGGGAAGGCCGTCGCCGGCGGCGGCGACCTCCTCAAGGGCGGGGCCAAGGCCCTCGAGGGCGTCGCAGGCGACGCGGGCAAGCAGGCCGGCAAGCTCCTCAAGGGCCTGTTCAAGTGAGCGAACCGGTCCGCCGCGAGCGCCGCCCGCCGCCCGTCTACGAGGGCGCCCTCCCCTGGGTGCGCCTGCGCTCGGCCGCTTCCGGCGCGCAGCTCTTCAAGCGCATGATCGACGACGCGGACCCCAAGGCGCGCGCCGGCGACATCGTGGCGGTCTTCGACAAGTCCAACGCCCCCTACGGCGTCGCGATCTACAACCCGAAGAGCCTCATCGCCCTGCGCCTGCTCGAGCGCGGCGTGGTCGCCTTCGACCCCGCGGCCTACTTCGGCGAGCGCATCCGCCGGGCGGTCGCCTTCCGCCGCGAGACCCTCGGGCTCGACGCGTCCACCGACGCCTATCGGCTCGTCCACGACCTCGGCGACGGCCTGCCGGGGCTCGTCGTCGACCGCTACAACGACTGGATCGTGCTCGAGTTCTACTCGCTCGGGATGTTCCGCCAGGCGGAGGTCCTCGAGCGCGCCCTCCTGGAGCACTATCCGGGCGCGCACTTCGTGCGCCGCGCCAGCCAGCACACCCAGACGATGGAGGGCTTCAAACTCCCGACGCCCGAGGGCGCGAAGACCCGCGTGCACGAGAACGGGCTCGTCTTCGAGGTCACCCCTTCGGGCGGCTACAAGACGGGCTTCTTCTGCGACCAGCGCGAGAACCGGCTCGCCGCCGCCGCCTTCGCGAAGGACCGGCGCGCGCTCGACGTCTGCAGCTACACGGGCGGCTTCGGCCTGTACATGGCGCGGGCCCGGGCCGCCGAGGTCACCTGCGTCGAGCTCGACGAGGAGGCCTCCGCGCTCGCCCGGCGCAACGCGAACATCAACCAGCTCCACAAGCTGCGCACGGTCTGCGCCGACGCCTTCACCTATCTGCGGCAGATGGCGACCAACGGCGACCGCTTCGGCCTCGTCGTCCTCGACCCCTACAAGCTCATCGCCTCGAAGGAGGCCTACGGCGAGGGCCGCCACAAGTACATCGACCTCAACCGCCTCGCCTTCAGCGTCGTCGAGCCCGGAGGCATCCTCCTCACCTGCTCCTGCAGCGGCATGGTCCACTGGGAGGAGTTCCAGCAGTTCGTGCGCACCGCCGCGGGCTCGGCCGGGCGCCGCGTGCAGATCTTCCGCAAGAGCGGGGTCGGCCCCGACCATCCGTTCGCGGCCGACCATCCGGAGGGGGAGTACCTGAAGGCCCTCTGGTGCCGGGTCTTCTAAGCGGGGTTCCCCTGCGGGCTTCCCGCACCGCCGGATAGGACCGGCAAGACCTAGAGCGGCGGAGGCCCTTCGGGCCCGTCGCCTTCCCCATAGGGCCCTCGGGAATCCTCGCTCCGTCATCTAGACTATCCGGGAATCCCCGTCGGGATTCCCGGACCCGTCTGGATGAAACGCTTCTTCGCCACGCTCCTCTCCGCCGTCCTGCTCGCCCTCTCTCCGGGGCTCTCGCCCTACGCCGCGTTCGCCCAGGTCGTCGTCCAGCCCGTCCCGGTCTCCGCCTCCGTCCCCGGCGTCGTCGTCGGCGCGGCGGCGTCCCGCGGTGCGGTCCTGCCGCAGAACCTCGTCCTTCCCGGGACGCTCTCCGTCCCGGCCCCGCTCCCGTCGACCCCGGCGCCGCAGCTCCGGCTTCCGGTCCGTGCCGCGGCCGTCCTCGGCTCCGCGGAGCTTCCCGCCGCGCCCATCGCGCGTCCCTCCGCCGTCCCCGCGTCCGTCTCGCCGGAGCGCGCGCTCGACCGCGCGGTCAAGACGCTCCTGGGGACGGAGTCTTCCGTCCCCGTCTCGCAGGCCGCCGCGCTCCCGACCCGCTACGCCTCCGGCGCCGCGCGCTACGACGCCCGCTCGGACGGCGTCCGCCGCCGTTCTCTCGTCATCCGGCACTTCGCCGAACTGCGCCGCGCGTTCGCATCGCGTTCGCTCGCCGCCGATGACGTCTCGGGCTCTCCGGTCGCCGCGGGGAAGAGCGAGCCGGGGAAGAGCGGGCTCGAGCGTTCGGGCGATCCGGCGTCGGCGGTCGCGGACCCGCCTCCCGCCCCCGCGCCGCGCGTCGAGGAGGACCTCCAGGCGCGCAGCGTCTCGCTCGGGCGTACGGCCGGGCGCTTCCTGCAGTCCTCGGCCTCGCTCTGGATCGCGGTCACCGCCATGGAGGTCGCGGCCCCGATGCTCGCCGAGAAGCTCAGCGGCGACTTCTCGATGACCGGCGTCGTGTTCACCGCGGGTTCCATCGTCGGGCAGCTGCTCTCGCCCCGCCTCATCTCCCGCTACGGCCTGCGCAACGTCTACCAAGGAGCACTCGTCCTCGGCCTGGGCGCCGGGGTCACCCTCGCCGGGGCCTACGCCCTCGGCCTGCTCGGCGCGCCGCTGCTCATGGCCTGCCTCTTCGTCTACAGCGTGGCCCACGGGATGTGGTGGAACGCGAACGACTCCGTCGCCCCGCACGTCGCGGGCCGCAGCCGCGCGAAGCTCGAGCGTTTCTGGGGCTGGGACATGTTCGTCTGCGACGTGATGGGGACCACGCTGAGCATGCTCGCGGGCGTCATGATCGCCGCGCACGGCTTCATCCCCGCGCTCGTGCTCGTGCCCCTGGGCTTCCTCCTCGCGACCGCGTTCTCCCGCAGCGGCTTCAGGCACCTGGGGCCGCTCGACGACATGAAGGGAGAGCGGGAGGCCTCGGAGGGCACCTGGGCCGAGCTCACGCGCGGGGCCAAGCTCGTCTTCTCCGACCCGGCCCTGCGGGCCGCCTTCCTCGCCTACGCCGGCTACATGCTCATGACGCCGCTGCTCTACAAGATGCTCGCGCCGGGCTTCGGCCTCATGCTGATGGGGAACGCGAACCCCGAGGCCGCCGCCGGCGTCGCCGGCTTCATCTCGGGCCTCTACGGGCTCGGGGGGATGTTCTCGGGGCTCTACCTGATGTTCCAGGGCCGGCGCCTGGCCGCGCGGCGGCCGCCGATGGCCGCCGGCGAGGTCCACGCCTGGGAGAAGGCCCAGCTCAAGGTCGCGCTGCTGAAGTGGATGCGCATGGCGGCCTTCGGGCTCGCGGCGGTCGCGCTCATGGCTCTGCCCGTGCCGACGCTGGGCGCCGCGCTCGTCCTTCCCTCCTGGCTCTCCTGGCTCGGCTACCTTTCTCTGCCGGCCCTCGCGATGATCCCCTTCGGGCTCATCCAGAACGTCGTCGTCCTCAAGCTGCGCAGCCGCCTGCAGTCCATCGTCACCGATCCCGCCGACCAGCCGCACGTCATGAGCTTCGTCGAGATCGCCTCGCTCTCGCTCACGGGCCTGGCCCTGCTCGCCGCGAAGTTCGTGTTCGGGGCTTTCCCGGGCGCGGCCGCCTTCGGCGTCTTCGCGGCGGCGATGGTGCCGCTCGGCCTGCTCTGGCTCAAGCTGCGCGCCGGCGTCGCCGCCAGCAATACGAGTCCGCCCAAGCGCTGACCTGAAATTTGTATCCTCTCGGCATGACCACGGTGAAGAAGCTCTCCTATCTCGCCATCCCGCTCCTTCTGGCGGGGAGCGTCTGGCTCGGGCTGGGCCCCGTGCTCCTGGCCGGCCTCTTCTCCTTCATGCTGCTCCAGGGCACCGACCGGCTCCTGCGCCTGCGCCTGGGCCCGACGGCGTCGCGCTGGCTGGCCCTGGTCATCTACCTGGTGGTCGCGGCCTCGGTCTTCTGGATGTTCGTGCGCTTCGTCCAGCAGACCCTCTCCACGCTCCCCCAGATCGCGGCGACCGCCATCCCGAAGATCATCGCCTTCGTCCAGTCCTACGGCTTCGACCTCCCCTTCGACAACGCCTACGAGCTGCGCGAGGTCGTCATCAAGGAGATCCAGGACAACGCCGACGTCATCTCGAAGGTGAGCGGCATCGTGACCCTGCGCTTCTTCCACATCCTCATCGCCATCTTCGTCGCCATCCTCTGCTTCTTCCGCGAGCCCGACGCTCCGCGGGGGGAGAACCTCTATGACGCCCTCCGGACCGAATGCGCGGCCCGCGTGGCCCTCTTCATGGCGAGCTTCGAGAAGGTCCTGGGGGCGCAGATCCTCATCTCGCTGGTGAACACCGCGCTGACGGCCGTGTTCCTGTCGGTCATGGGCTTCCCGCACGTCCTCTTCCTCGTGCTCGCGACCTTCATCCTCGGCACGATGCCCATCATCGGCAACATCCTCTCGAACACCATCATCGTCGGCACCGCGGTGACCCTCTCGATCCGCCACGGGCTCTTCGCCCTCGGCTTCCTCGTCGTCATCCACAAGGGGGAGTACTTCCTCAACAGCCGCATCATCGGCTCGAGCATCAAGGCGCCGATGTGGCAGACCCTGCTCGCCATCCTGCTCGGCGAATGCCTCATGGGGATCCCCGGCATCATCCTCGCGCCCGCCCTGCTCCACTACGCGAAGCAGGAACTGCGCGCCCTTCCCGCGAAATAACGGCGCCGTCCTCGTCGGAGATGTCCTGCTCGGTGGGCCCGGCGGCTCTTGAAGAGCGACGGAGATGTGCTAAAATGTCGCCATTGCCGGATGGTGTAATGGTAGCACAAGCGGCTCTGGACCGCTTAGTCTAGGTTCAAATCCTAGTCCGGCAAAACAGAACGGCCCCCGTGAGGGGGCCGTTCTGTTTTGCCGGGCAGGAGTAGAACCTGCTGCGTCCGGACCAGGTTCAAATCCCGGCACCTCTATCTTATCGGGGCCCGCCCTCGAGCGCGGAGCGCTCGAGGGTAGTCCGATCGAATCGAGACAGAACGGCCCCCGTGAGGGGGCCGTTCTGTTTTGCCGGGCAGGAGTGGAAGCCCCGGACGCTCCGCAATACCGCCGAAACATGGCCCGGCTATGCTATCGCCATGACTCAGCGACATCCCACGATGATCCGGCGCGAAGGACGCGACCGCTTCGTATGGGTGCTCCCCCAGCGCATCGAATCCCCGTACGCCGTCGAGCCCGTCTCCCAGCGTCCCCTCCCGACCGCGAGGTAGCGATGAAGAGCGCCGCCGTCCTCTTCTTCGCCTTCCTCTGGGCTTCTCCCGCGTCCGCGGAGCGCTATAAGGTCTCCGACGAGGGCGGCTTCGGCTCGACCGGCCGCTTCGTCGAGCTTTCCAGCCGCTTCGGCTGGGAATCCTATGAGGTCCGCTTCGAGTTCTCGCTCGAGCCCGGCGAGCGGGTCCTCGGGAACAACTCCAAGCTCGAGATCGCCATCAAGCGCCGCGACGGCTCGCGCTGGCGCCACCGCTGCCGGGTCGACGAGGAAGGCTCGATGAAGGTCAACATCAACCCCCGGGTCGGAGGGGGGACCTCGGTGCTCGTGGAGTGCGCCATCCTCCCCAAGCTCTTCGCGAAGGCGGTCGGCGTCCCGGTCGACCTCGTCGGCGAGCCCACGCTCGTCTTCCACGCCATCGTGGAAGGGAAGGAGGCCCGCGCCGGAGTCCAGAAGGGCTTCTACTTCCTCCCGTCGGGCCAGTCCGACGCCGGCCCCATGGGTCCCTACCTCAGCCCCGAGCCCGACCCCGCCAACCTCGGCTGCCTCTTCAGCGCCCTCTAGGAGTCCGTCCGAGTAATAGCGTGTTCTCCGGTCGCGCGCTGTTGGAGCGAGACAAGGAGCGAGGAGCGCGCAGGCCTGAAGGCCTGTAAGCGACGAGCGACGCAGGCGCAGCCCAATAGCGCGCGACCCGCTCCTCCGACGAGGATACGAGGAGGAGCGGGAGGCCCCATCCCGGCCGTGCGCTGCGTTGCTCCTCGCTCACATAGCGGGGCTATGCTCGCTCCTCACGCCTTGCGCACGACACAGGCTGGGGCCTCCGGGGAATACGCTATTACTCGGACGGACTCCTAGGACGGCTCCCCCCAGACCCTCGCCCGCGGCTTGTCCGGCTTCGTCCCGTAGGCTTGCTATCGCCCTCGCAGACCTCTACACTCTGCCGATGTCGCATCTCATGGACCGGCTTTTCTCGCTCCTCCTGGAGCACAAGTCCATCCTGTTCATCCTGGCGGGGCTCGGGTTCATCCTGCCCCGGGTCCTGAGCAAGCGCTCGCCCGAGGCGGAGCCTTCCCATCGGGCGTACGCGCCCGCGCTGCGCATCTCACGCTGGGCCGGGTTCCTCGCCGCCTCCGCGCAGCTCATCGCCGCGCTGCGTTTCGACGGCGACACGAGCCGGCCGGGGAACGCCATGATGTTCTTCGGGATGCTCTTCAGCGTCCCCATCGTCGGCCTCCTGGCCTGCGGCCTCCTCCGCCTCCTCTCCTACTTCGCCCTGCGCCTCTACTTCCAGCTCTCCTCCTGACCCTCCCTCCACCCCTCTCCCATTGTGCTAATATCGGCCTGACGTAAAATCCCCTTATTAAGTGTGGCGGCATCGGCCGCCACACCGCTCCGGGGAGGTTACAGCGCGGCAAGACCGACAAAGCACGCTTGCCGACGCGCCAAAGGAGGGGGCAGATTTAGCGGGGGAGGGCAGAGCCCTTCCCCTTGGAGAGCTGCCGAGCGGAGGGAACGTCGGAAGGACCCCTTCCTCTCCGCAGCGAGGGAACCGCGCTCCCCCTGGCCGATTACCGATCGGCCGGGCGAGCGCGGCAGCGACAAATGAGGACGCGCCGGCACTGAAGATTTATTAGGATTCCGCTTCGGGTGGGGGTTCAGCTCTCCTGGCCCTCGACCGAGCGGAACCTCGGTCGAGCTGGCCGAGAGCGCCGACGAAACGGGGGAGGGCAGAGCCCTTCCCCTTGGAGAGCTGCCGAGCGGAGGCCACGTCGGAAGGACTTTTCCTCTCCGCAGCGAGGGAACCGCGCTCCCCCTGGCCGATTACCGATCGGCCGGGCGAGCGCGGCAGCGACAGACGGGGCGTAGCTCAATTGGCAGAGCGCCTGCTTTGGGAGCAGGAGGTTCCCGGTTCAAGTCCGGGCGCCCCGAAGTCTTTCCGGGAATCCCGCGACGGGGATTCCCGGAGGGTTTGCGTGGAGACATGACGGACAACGGAAGAATCCTTATTGGGAACTCGATGCCGGGAATAGCTCGCCTACGCGTGGCGCTTCCGGGCCGAACTTCGAGAAGCCCGGAAGCGCCATGTTAGTCAAACTGAGAGTGCATCCGGGCTCGAAGAAGAACGAGATCCTCCGCAAAGCGGAGGATCACTACGAGCTCTGGGTGCGCGCCCCGGCGGAGGACGGGCGGGCGAACGCCGCCTGCCTCGCCCTGCTCGGCCGCGCGCTCGGAGTCGCGCCCGGCCGCCTGCGCCTCATCAAGGGGGGACGCTCCCCCAGCAAGATCGTGGAGGTCCCGTGAGCACGCGAATCGACGAGGACGCCGGCCGGCCCGGGCTGCCCGGCGGCATCACCAGCGTCCAGGAGATCGCCTTCTCCGTCTGCATGGGCGTCGTGGCCGTCCTCAGCAAGGGCAACCCCATGCTCGACTTCCCCGAGGTGCTCTGGGCTTTCGCCGCCCTGCTCGGCTTCAACCTCGGCTATCAGATCCTGCTGCGCCGCCGCGGGGAGTTCTGGCTCGTCCCCATGGTCTCCATCGCCGCGAACGCGGTGCTCATCTCCCTGGTCCTCGACACCTCCGGACGCTGGGAGTCCTACTTCTGGCCGATGTACCTGCTGCCGATCTTCACCGCCTGCTTCTACCTCGAGCTCCGCCACGTGGTCTTCGCCGTCTTCGCCGCCGTCGCCTTCATGGCGGTCTTCTACCTCGACCTCGCGGAGACCGGCCCCTACTGGGAGTACCTCGAGCTCGTCGTCAAGGGGGCGGTGCTCGCCCTCTCGGCCGCCGTGACCTTCCGCATGGCGAGCAAGGAGCGCCGCGTGCACGGCGCGCTCGACGCGGCGCGCGGGGACCTCGACCGCCTGGCCCGGCGCCTGACGCGCGCGGAGCTCCCCGGGGTCCAGAGCGCTCGCCGTCGCGGGATCCTGCTCGAAGAGCTCCTTTACGACCTGCAGAGCCAGCTCATGTCGGTGCTCGGCAGCGCCGAGGTGCTCCTCGAGGCGGCGCCCCCCGACGCCCCGAGCCGCCGCGACCTCGACCGCATCCGCGGCTCGGCGCGCTCGATGCGCCGCCTCGTCGCCGACGTCATCGGGCTGCTGCGCGGAGAAGGCAAGCCCAGCGACCTGCGCCTGCCCGAGGCGGGGGCGCAGTCCCTCGCGCTCGTCGAGTTCCGCCTGCGCCAGAAGTCCGTCGCCCTGTCCCAGGACGCGCAGGGAGAGCTCCCCGCCCTCCACGTCGACCCGGTGCAGCTCAAGCACGCGCTGCTCGACCTCTTCGCCTGGGCGGCCGACCGCGTCGAGCCCGAGGGGGTCCTGCGCGTGAGCTACCGCCCCTGCGAGGGCGGACAGAGCATGAGCGCGGCCTTCACGCACGGGGGGGGGAGCGTGCTGGGGGACATCGCGGAGTACCGGGAGTCCTTCTCCCTGCTCGGCGGCTCGCTCGAGCTGCGTACGGACGCCGGCGAGGCCGTCCTCGAGCTCAGCTTCGGCCCGAAGAAGACTTCGTGAAGCTGTAGCCGGCGCCGACCGTGTTGACGATGCGGGCGGCGAAGGCCCGGCCGAGCTTGCGCTTCAGGCTCGAGACGTGGACCTCGACGGTGTGCGTGTCGTTGTAGTCCTCCAGCTCGTAGCCCCAGACGGTCTCCAGCAGGTACTTCGGGGAGAGGACCTTCCCTTCCCGCCTCAGCAGCAGCGTCAGCAGGTCGAACTCCTTGCGCGTCAGCGGGACCGTGCGCCCGCTCACCCGGGCCGTCCGCTCGGAGACGTTGAGCGTGAGCCCGTTGCGGTGCAGGACGTCCTCGAGCTCCTGCGGGGCCTGCATCCGGCGCAGGACGGCCGAGACCCGGGCGATGAGGTTGCGCGGGGTCAGCGGCTTGGCGAGGTAGTCGTCGGCGCCCTCGTAGAGGGCCGTGACGGTGTCCTCCTCGCTGGTGCGCGAGCCGGAGACCAGGATGATGGGGATGTGACGGGTGCGGGGATCGAAGCGGAGCCGGCGGCAGATGTCCACGCCGTCCGCGTCGCCGAGCATGACGTCCATGACGACCAGATCGGGAAGGGAGTCCATGACCTTGTCGAGCGCCTCCCCGCCGGAGTAGCAGGTCACGACCGCGAAGCGGGCCTTGCGCAGCCAGATCGCGACGCAATCGGCGACGTCCCTCTCGTCGTCGACGACCAGCACTTTGTAGCGCAGGGATTCGGTCATGGGAACGTCCCGCGGACGCTTGCTCATTCTAGCCCATTTGAGGGGGATTTGAGCCCGCCCGGCTACACTGTCGGCTGGGGAGGAAAGCGCCATGGAATTGATCGACGTGCTGTCCGCCGCGGTGCGCATGGGGGCCAGCGACCTGCACCTGAGCGCCGGCTGCCCGCCGATGGCGCGCGCGCGCGGCGAGGTCGTCCCGGTGCCGGGCCTCCCCGTCATCGCCGCCGAGGAGTGCCGGAAGATGGTGCTCTCCCTGCTCTATGACGAGCAGCGGGCGCGCTTCGAGGAGAAGCTGGAGCTCGACTGCTCCATCCAGGTCCCGGGGCTCGCGCGCTTCCGCATGAACGTGCTCCAGCAGAAGGGGATGGTCGAGGCCGTCTTCCGCGTCATCCCCGCCGCCATCCCGACCCCCGAGTACCTGGGGCTCGGGCCGACCGCCATGGGGCTCGCCGACCTCCCCCGCGGCCTCGTGCTCGTCACGGGGCCGACCGGCTGCGGGAAGTCGACGACGCTCGCCTGCATGCTCGAGTACATCAACCAGCGCTATCGCAAGCACATCATCACGCTCGAGGACCCCATCGAGTACGTCTACGCCAACCGGCGGAGCATCGTCCGCCAGCGCGAGGTGGGCACCGACACCCACTCTTTCTCGGAGGCCCTGCGCCACGCCCTGCGCCAGGACCCCGACGTCATCATGGTCGGCGAGATGCGCGACCTCGAGACCATCTCGATGGCGCTGACGGCGGCGGAGACCGGGCACCTCTGCTTCGCCACGCTCCACACCTCCGACTCCGCGCAGACCGTCGACCGCATCGTCGACGTCTTCCCGGCGCACCAGCAGCAGCAGGTCCGCATCCAGCTCGCCGATACGCTCAAAGGGGTGCTCTCCCAGGTCCTGCTGGGCCGCAGCGACGGCCGGGGCATGATCGCGGCGCGCGAGCTTCTCCTGGTGACGCCGGCGGTCTCGAACCTCATCCGGGAGGGGAAGAGCCACCTCATCCCGAATACCATCGAGACCTGCGGCCGCCTCGGCATGTTCACTCTCGACAAGTCTCTCCAGGAGATGGTCGCGCGCGGGATCGTCCCGCTCTCGGAGGCGCTGTCCAAAGCGCACGACCCTCAGCGGCTCTCGGGCCGCCCGAGCGCGGCGCCGGCGCCGGTCGGAGCGGGGGTGCGCGCATGAAAGGCCCCGGCGGGATGGACAAGCTCATGGGCGAGCTCGACGCCCTCATGGGGGCGTCGCCCGAGGCCGCGCCGGCGGGCGCCGATCCTTTCGCGGCCATCGAGCGCGAGGCCGCCGCAGCGCCGCCCGCGCCGCTCGCGCCGCCCGCGCCCGCCGCGGGCGCCGCCCTGGCGCGCGCCGCCCGCGTCCTCGTCCTCGATGACAAGAAGGATTACCGGGAGGTCGTGGAGTTCCTCCTCTCCGGCAGCGGTTATGACGTGACGACGGCCGAGGACGGCCTGCGCGGGCTCGAGGCGGCCCGCCGGGAGCGGCCCGACCTCATCCTCCTCGATTTCAACATGCCCGGGCTCAACGGCTATGAGGTGCTCCAGGAGCTGCGCAAAGACGACGAGCTGCGCTCCGCGGCCGTCATCATGTTCACCGGCGCTCCCCACCGCCGCCACCTCAAGGAGATGGGGATGGACGTCGAGGATTTCCTCGAGAAGCCGGTCTCCAACGCCCGCCTGCTCGAGGCCGTGGCGCGGGCGCTCGCGCGCAAGCATCCGGAGGGTTTCGCGGCGCCGTCTCTCCCTGCGGCGGGCCCTAGCGCCGCAGGTCCGTCGCGGGAGGCGCCCCCGGCGGCGCCCCCGAGCGCGTCCGGGGCGATGCGAGCGGAGAAAGGCCCGCGCTTCGACGACCAGCGCGCCGCTCCCCAGGAGCTCCCGCCGCTGCCTTTCCCCTCCGCCGAAGCCGACGAGGCGTCCGTCCCGCAGGAGCCTCCGGCCTCCGCCGAGGCGTCTCCCGCGCCGGTCGAGGAGACCCCGGCCCCGGCGCTCGAGCCGCCGGAGCGCCCGGCCGTTCCGGCTCAGCGCAACGGGCGCTCCCCCATGATCGTCATCCCCGCGGTGACGACTCCCGGCGCGGCGTCTCCCTTCGGCGGCCACCCGCACGAGGGGCACGGGGTCCGCGCGCGTGCGGCCGACGACGCGGAGGCCATGCCGCAGCTCGAGGACCTCGAGCGCGAGGACCTCGCGGAATCGGGGGAGCTGCTCGTCGACATCGAGAAGGCCGAGAAGAAGACCGAGGACCTCCGCGCGCTCGAGGAGATCGACGAGAACTCGCCGCTGGTCAAGCGTCTCAACCGCATCCTCGTGCGGGCCGTCGAGATGGGCGCCAGCGACATCCACATCGAGCCGCAGGAGAACGACCTCGTCGTCCGCGTGCGCCTCAACGGCTCGCTCGAGCGCCTGACGGTCCTGCCCGGCTCCCTCGGCGCCCGGGTCAGCGCCCGGGTCAAGATCATGTCCGAACTCTCGATCACGGAACGCCGCCTGCCCCAGGACGGGCAGTTCCGGGCGACCATCAACGGGAAGAAGACCGAGTTCCGCGTCAGCACCCTGCCCAGCGCCTATGGGGAGAAGATCGTCATGCGCGTGCTCGGCGGCACGAAGATCAAGAAGAGCCTGGAGGAGCTGGGGCTCTCGGCCGAGAACTCCCAGCTCATCGAGCGCGCCCTCCTCACGCCGCACGGCCTCATCCTGGTCACCGGGCCGACGGGCAGCGGGAAGACGACGACGCTCTACACGATGATCGGGATGGTCAACCAGAGCGACGTCAACGTGATGACGGCCGAGGACCCCATCGAGTACCGCCTCCCCGGGATCACCCAGGTGCACGTCCAGGCCGGCGTCGGCCTGACCTTCGAGTCCGTCCTTCGCGCCTTCCTGCGCCAGGACCCCGACATCATGCTCGTCGGCGAGATCCGCGACCTGGAGACCGCCGAGATCGCCGTGAAGGCCTCGATCACCGGGCATCTCGTGCTCTCGACGCTGCACACCAACAGCGCCCCGGCGACCATCACCCGCCTGACGCACATGGGCCTGCCGCCCTACCTCGTCGCGGCGAGCGTCAAGCTCGTCATCGCCCAGCGGCTCGTGAAGACGCTCTGCCCCGACTGCCGCCAGGAGGCGACGCTCGCGCCGGAGGAGGCCCGGGTGCTCAGCGAGGCGGAGCGCGCGCGGCTCGGGAAGGTCTTCGTCGGGGCCGGCTGCGCGCGCTGCCATCAGACCGGCTACGTCGGGCGCCGTCCCGTCTTCGAGGTCATGGCCGTGCGCAGCCCGGAGATGCGGCAGGTCATCCTGACGGAAGGGAGCTACGACCGGATCACGGCCCAGGCCGTGAAGGAAGGGATGGTCTCCCTGCGCGAGGCGACCCTCGCGCTCGTCGCGGAGGGGGAGACGTCTCTGGCGGAAGCGTTGAAGATCATTCTCGCGGAGTGAGGCCGTAGGAGGACCGATGGATGCCAAGGGAGCCGCAGGACGATGGGAGGAGTCGGAGGAAGGCGCGCTCGCCCCGCACGCCGCGGCGCGCGACGCGATGACGGTCGTCCGCGAGTTCCTCCACGCGCTGGGCCAGGCGGTGAAGTCCGTGGCCCTTTACAGCAGCATCCACCCGGTCCCCGTCGCGGCGATGCGGGACTGCCGCAAGGCCCTCGCCGAGCTCTTCGCGCGCATGCAGTGGCGCCAGGCGGCCTTCACGCTCGTCGAAGGGCGCTGGGTCGTCAACGGGATGGTCGTCGGGGACGCGCACCTCAGCGACTCCCTGGCGGCGGTGTTCGGAGGACGCCCCTTCGACGTGGTCTCCTTCCTGGCCGGGATGCAGCCCTACGAGCTCGAGGCCTTCTGCGAGCTCGCGGCCCTGCCGGCGACCCGGCTCGCGAGCACCGACCCGGCGGAGTACCTGCGCCGCAAGGACGTCGTGCACGTGCACCTCGAGGGCATCCGCTTCGCCGCCGACCCGACCTACTCCCAGGACGCTCCGGCTCCCGCGCCCGCGCCGGGGCCGCGCGTCGCCGCGCCGTCCCCGCGCCCGGAGCCCCGGCGCTTTTCGCCCGGTCTGCGCCGCGAGCCGGAGCGTCCGGCGTCCCCGGCGGCCGTTCGAAGGGGTTCCGTCCCGTCCCCGAGCGCGGCCCAGGGTCCGGCTCCCGCGAAGGCCGCGCTCCCGCCGGCGGCCGCTCCGGGGAAGGAGTCCCTCCGCCTGGCCCCCGCGCCCAGCCCGGTGAAGCCTCCTGCGGCTCCCGCCCCCGCTCCGGCGGCCCTCCGACGGAGCTCCGTGCCGGCCCCGAGCCCCTCGACAGGGCTCGAGCCCTCCGTGCCCCGGGCGGAGTCGAAGGGCGGCGCGGAGGCGTCGTCGAAAGCGACGGTGACGAGCACCAACTTCGGGACCATCCTCAAATCGCTCGTCGAGGACGCGGTGACCGATCCCGAGGAGCGGGTGCGCATCTACACCGAGGCCGTCGCGGCCATCAAGGGGGCGCTCGAGCATCGCGTCGCCGAGCGCACGCGCCACCTCCAGCAGGAAGCCCAGCGCGTGCTCGACGAGCGCATCCGCACCGAGGGGGTGCTCGCCACTCTCGCCGAAGGCAAGGTCGTCGTCGACCGCGAGGGGCGCGTGCTCATGATGGACCCCGCGGCCGAGCGCATCACGGGCCGAAAGCTCGTCGACATCGCCGGCAAGCCGATCCTCGAGAGCGTGGACACCGTCGACGGGATGGTCTCCCTCGCCCGCTCCATCGGCGCAGCGGCCTCCTCGGAGGAGGCGGGAAAGCTCGACGTCGTCGGGGTCGACGAGGTCACCTCCGCGTTCCGCAGCTCCATGGCCCTGCTGCAGAACGACGAAGGCCGGGTCATCGGCACCTACGGGGTGCTCCCGGCGGCGGCGAAGTACCGGGAGGCCGCGAAGCTGCAGGAGGACTTCATCTCCCAGGTGACGCACGAGCTGAAGGCGCCGCTCGCGTCCATGCGCTCGGCCCTCGAGCTCGTCGAGCAGCTGGCCGCCTCGCGGCTGG
This sequence comes from Elusimicrobiota bacterium, assembly GCA_041660925.1. NCBI lineage: Bacteria > Pseudomonadati > Elusimicrobiota > Elusimicrobiota bacterium. The sequence goes on along the minus strand of JBAZVI010000006.1, from coordinate 256,605 downwards.
GACCGCAGGAGAAGCGCTTCCTCGCGATCAGCCGCGACAACAGCATCCGGCTCGGGAAGATGATCGACGAGATGCTCGATTTCTCGAAGATCCAGGCGGGGAAGTTCGTCCTGCATCCGGAGCCCATGTCGGTGGCCGCGGCGGTCCGCGAGGCCGCCGATGGACTGCGCCCGTGGGCCCTCTCGCGCAAGCTCGCCCTCGAGGTCACGACCGACGGCCTCGACGACGACGCCGTCGCCGCGCTGGGGGACCGCGCGCGCGTCGTGCAGATCCTGACGAACCTCATCTCCAACGCCATCAAGTCGACCCCGGAGGGGGGGAGCATCCGGGTCTCGGCCGACGCCGGTGGGGCGGCCCATCCCGGGCAGGTCGTCCTCAGCGTCAAGGACACCGGCTGCGGCATCGCCCCGGAGGACCAGGAGCGGATCTTCCACAAGTTCGTCCAGGTGACGGCCAAGGGACAGCGCCGCGAGGGGGTCGGGCTCGGTCTCTCGATCGTGCGCGAGCTCGTCGCGCGCCAGCAGGGGATCCTCTGGCTGGAGAGCGAGCCCGGCCGCGGCACGACCTTCTCCTTCACCCTCCCGCTCGCCTCGGAGGCGCCCGCGGCGCACCCGCTCTACGCCGAGCTCAACGCCCGGGAACCGTACCCGCAGGAGCGGGAGGGGGCCTGAGATGAAGACTCCGATCGTCCGGGCCGCGGCGGCGGGAGCGCGCTGCGCGCCCTGCCGTGAGGGCGGGCCTTCGCTGAGCTTCGAGCGCTCCTGCGCTCTGCTGACGAAGCTCGACGGCTGGTCGCTCAACGAGAAGGGACGCCTCGAGAAGTCCTGGCGCTTCCCGGATTTCCGCGCGGCCCTCGCCTTCGTCGTCCGCGTCGGGGCTCTCGCGGAGGAGGAGGGGCACCATCCCGACGTCCGCCTCTCCTGGGGGAAGGTCGCTCTCGAGCTCTGGACGCACAAGGCCGGGGGCCTCACCGAGAACGACTTCCTTCTCGCCTCCAAAGTCGACCGGCTCTGAGAGTATCCCCGCGGCTCCGACGGCGCTATAATACCCGCGATGGCGTCCCGAGACGAGATTCGCATCAAGGACCTGGCCCTGCGCTGCATCGTCGGCCTCTATCCGGAGGAGCGGCGCGAGAAGCAGGACGTCGTGATCCAGGTCCGCATGGAGACCGACCTCTCCGAAGCCTCCCGCCGCGACGACCTCGCCCACAGCGTGGACTACAAGGCGGTCAAGAAGCGCATCCTCGCCGTCGTGGAGTCCTCCTCCTACAAGCTCATCGAGGCGCTCGCCGGCCGCGTCGCGGAGCTCTGCCTCGAGGAGCCGCGCGTGCGCGCCGTCGAGGTCGAGGTGGAGAAGCCCGGCGCCCTGCGCTTCGCGCGCACGGTGAGCGTCGTCGTCCGTCGGGAGCGCGCCGGATGAGCGGGACCGAGGCCTTCATCGGGATCGGCTCCAACGTCGGGCCGGAGGAGAACATCCCCCGCGCCGTCGCGGCCCTCGCCGTGGAACTCCGTCTGACCGGCCTCTCGACCTTCTACCGCACCGCGCCGGTCGGCCCCGCGGGACAGCCGGCCTTCGTCAACGGCGTCGCCCGCGTGCGCACGGAGCTCTCCCCGCGCGACCTGAAGTCCAGGGTCCTGCGGGGCATCGAGACGCGGCTCGGCCGCGTGCGCGACGAGGACCGCTATCGGCCGCGTCCCATCGACCTGGACCTGCTCCTCTGCGGCGACGAGGTCGTGCGCGAGGAGGGCCTCTCCCTCCCCGACCCGGACCTGCGCGAGCGGCCGTACCTCGCCGCGGCGCTCCTCGAACTCTCCCCGGACCTGCGCCTTCCCGACGACGGGAAAGCCCTCGCGCGCCTCATCGGGGAGCGCGAGCGCGAGGTCCTCGAACCTTTGCCGGAGTTCTCGAAGCGGCTCAAAGACCGCTTCGGGGTATGAGACGGAAATCCCCAGCGGGGCTTTCCGTCTCCGTTAAGCTCGATTAAGCAAACGCGGGAAACGCCGAAGGCGTTCCCCGCGACCGGAGGAGACATGAAGCCCGAAGGGAAGGCCCCCGAGCCGCAGATGGACGCGAAGGAACTCTATCGCGAGGAGGTCTTCACCGACCGGAAGACCGGCGTGCTGCGCCGGCTCGCTCCGATCAAGCCGGACGGCTCTCCGGACGCCGGCCGCAAGGTCCTCTTCGTCGGCGAGGCGCAGCTCCTCACCAACGCGGGCGCCCTGCCGCTCAGCTTCGAGATCGACGCCGCGAACCTCGAGGAGGCGGCGGCCAAGTACGGCCCCGCCGTCCAGGCGGCCTTCAACGAGGCGATGGAGGAACTTCGCGAGATGCGGCGCCGGGCGAGCTCCTCGCTCGTGCTCCCGCAGGGCGGCTCCGGCGGCATGGGCCCCGGCGGCCTCGGCCCGGGCGGCCTCGGCGGCCTCCCCGGCGGCGGCGGAAGCCGACTGAAGCTGCGTTAAGTCCTTGACTCCCTCCCTTTCGGGAGTGCGAGCTATCAGATTCCTTACTGCGCTCGCTCCTGGCGCCGAAGGCGGCAGCGAGGGCAGGGAGGGGGAGAATCCCAATCACTTGCTCTAGGCACGCGGTACACTTTCCTACGCCCGGCGCCGAATCGAGCGGTGCCAGACACGCCAGGGGTGCCGGGTGTCAGGCACCGAGAGGACGGCGCCGGGTATGAGTTTCTCGGGCCTGATAGCCGTCGGAGCGGGAGCCGCCCTCGGCGCCTGGCTGCGCTGGGCGCTGGGCCTCGCGTTGAACCCGCTGCTGCCGACCCTCCCGCTGGGCACCCTTGCGGCGAACCTCGTCGGAGGGCTCCTGATGGGCGTCGCGATGGGCCTGGTGGTCCGCTTCGACGCGCTGGGCCCGACGAGCCGCCTCCTTCTGATGACCGGGTTCCTGGGCGGTCTGACGACGTTCTCGACCTTCTCGGCGGAGACGGCGACGCTGCTGTTGCGCCGGCAGTACGGGTGGACCTCGCTGCTCGTCGGGGCGCACCTGTTCGGCTCGGTCGCGATGACGTTCGCGGGGATGGCCGCCGTCGGCTGGCTGTCCCGGAGGGGCACATGAAGGCGTCCTATCTGCGCTTCTACATGCACGAGTCCCGCAAGCACGGGAGCGCCGTGCTCTACGAATGGCTGCTTCAGAAGGGGAAGGGGCTGGGCCTGCAGGGCGGCTCGGCGTTCCGCGCCATCGCCGGCTTCGGCCGCCACGGGGTCCTGCACGAGCAGCACTTCTATGAGCTCGCCGGCGACCTCGCCGTCGAGGTGGAGTTCATCGTCACGGGGGAGCAGGAACGCGAACTGCTCGCGCTCCTGAGGGCTGAGAAGGTCCGGCTCGTCTACGCGAAGGTCCCCGCCGAGTTCGGCGAGACGGCCTAGAACTCGATCGAGACGCCGCCCTGGAAGGTGCGGGGCGTCGTGAGTCCGTCGGCGAACTCCACCCGTTCGGGCTGAAGCAGGTTCTGGCCGGCCGCGAAGAGCTTGATCTTCTCCCTTCCGGGCAGCGCGTAGGCGAGGCGCGCGTCCAGCCGCCAATGGGAGGGGACGGCCCCGGTCACGCTGCGCGAGGTCGAGGACGTGAGGTAGGCGTCCTTGTAGCCGACGTTCAGCGTCCCCGTGAACCCTCCGCCCAGCGCCGCGATCCCTCCGAAGTTCACCTTGTGCGCGGGGGTGTTCCGGGTCACCTCGGTCGTGTTGTTCTTCCAGTCCGAGATGTGCTCGTAGGTGTAGTTGAGATAGACGGACCGGCTCGCGCTGAAGCGATATCTCAGCTCGGTCTCCACGCCGCGCGCGATGGCGCGTTCCTTGTTGTTGAAGCTGAGGACGTACGCGTACGCGGGATCGTTCGTGCTCGTGGCGAAGGTGTCGATGTCGTGGATCTCGGTGTAATAGAGACTGGCGTTCATCTGCAGGCGCTTCTCGTTCGCCGTTCCCCGATAGCCCGCTTCGTAGGAGGCCGCCGTCTGCGGCTTGAGCTCGGGGCTCCTGCCGAAGAGCCCTCCGTCGGCCAGGAGTTGATGGGCGTCGGTCGCGTAGATCACGGGGATGGTGTGCGCGACGGAGTAGGAGGCCCGCAGGGAGTGGTCGGGGACCGGGGTCCAGATGGGCGCGACCTGGTAGTTGGGCTGCGTCCCGCCGCTGCCGATGTTGCAGTGCTCGACGGAAACCCCTCCGGTCAGCGCGAGCTTCTCCGAGAACTGGATCGACTGGTTGAAGTAGCCGTTCGTGAGGTGTTCCTCGGGCGTCGACGAGCCGAAATAGTAGACCGAGTTCGTGCGGACGTGGCGATGGTTGAGCCCATAGGTCGTGGCGAGGCGGTCGTCCCACCAGGAAAGGCGGTGGAGGATCTCGGCGTCGTACTGAAGCGCCTGGATCTCGCCCTCGTGCAGGACGACGGCGGGGGAGATCGTCTGGATGTAGTTGTTCCGGGAGCCCAGAACCTCGACGGTCGAGCGATCCCCGAGCTTCTGGGAGAGCTTGAGCATCTCGAAGTCCTGGGCGTAGTGGCTCTGGCCGCGGGGCTCGGCCTTCAGCCCGCTGTCGGTCCAGGACCCGCCGGTGAAGAACTCGAGGGTCGTCCCCGCGCTCCCGCTCCACAGCGTCCGGATGTTCGCCTTGTGGCCGCGGAGGTGGTCGTTCCCCCGTCCGCGTCCGTCGGCGTAAGGGAAGCCGTCCTGATAGCGGAAGCTGTGGCTCGCGCGGTAGGCCAGAGGGCCGGCGGCGCTCTCGACGGCTTCGGCCGTCTCGACGGAGTGCAGGCTGCCGCCGGAAGAGCGCAGGAAGACCTTCGTGGGGCCGTTCGGCCTGCGGGTGATGATGTTGATCACGCCGAGCGCCGCCCCCGACCCGTAGAGGGCCGCGTTCGGCCCCCGGATGATCTCGATGCGCTCGATGTCCTGCATCTGCACGGGCAGCTCTTCCCAGTAGGCCCCGCCGTCGATCGGCTCGTAAACGCTCCGCCCGTCCAGGAGCACCTGGATGTTGTGGACGTATTCCTGAGGGAAGCCCCGGATGGCGACGATCCCGCGCTGCGCGTCGACGGAGCGGCCGTTGAGGACGTCCATCCCCGCCCGGAAGCGCATCAGGTCCCACAGGGAGGTCGCCCCGGAGGCCTCGATCTCCTCGGAGGTGATGACGTCCGCGGCCATGGGGACCGTCTGGAGGGGCTGCTCCCGACGGGAAGCGGTGACGACCTTCGCCTCTTCAGAGAAGAAGAGCATGTCCTCTTCGAGCGTCGCGGCGCGCGCCGTTCCCGGGGAAAGGAGGCCGAGGACCAGCGTGAAGGCGGTCGGAAGAAGCGTTTTGTTCATGGACCGGCGTCTTTGTCCAACGCAATGAAAGCAATCAACGGTACAAATAGTATAGGGATATGTTCCGGGCCCGTCAATCGTCCGGGAGGGGGCGACGAGGAGGGGCGCACTTCCCGGGTCTTCCGTACGGGCCGCGCATGGACCTAACAGCTCAGGCGGCGTTTGCGCGCGCGCTCTACTCTGAGGCGTGCGTTCGTCGTGTGCGTCCTTCCTCCTCGCGCTCCTGCTCGCGGCCCCGCCGCGCGCGGCGGCCGCAGCGCTCGAACCCTTCCCGTCCCGTGAAGCCGAGCGCGCGGGGGCCGCTTCGCCCGAGCATCGCCGCGAGATGTCCTTCCTGCGCGCCGTGCTGGCGGGACTGCGGGCGACCCCCGCCGGGCGAGGCCTCCTCGACGACCTCTCTTCCGCCAGCGGCCGCCGGGGCCGTCCGTACGGGCTCTTCCTGCGGGAGTGGCCGGAGGGAGAGTCCGTCGTCGAGGACGGGGTCGAGCGCATCTCGGGCGCTCCGAGCGCCGTGGCGAACGCCGCGGGCTACATCGACCTCAACGCGGCCTTCCTCCGCTTCCGCGACCCGGAGGCCGCGCGGCTCCAGGCGGCGGGCACCGTGGCGCACGAGCTGAGCCACCTGCTCCTGGCCGAGCGGGTCCTGCGCGAGACCCCGCGCTATGCCGAGGTGCTCCGCTGGGACCTCTCCAACGAGGTCCTCGCCCGTCTGGTCGGCTACGCGGCCGCCGTCCAGCGCGGAGGCCCGCTCACCCTCGACGTCCTCAACGCCTGGAAGGTCCTCGACGACCCCCGCGCCTGCTGGGAGGAGCTCAAGCTCTGGAGCCCCGGCTACGCGGTCCAACTCGACCTTCCGGAGATGCGGGACCCTCTCGCGGCCTACGACGCCCGCCTGCGCGCGCTCGCGCGCCGGCGCGCGGACCTCTCGGAGTCCCTGGCCGCCGTCCGCAGGGCGCAGCGGCGCATCGCGCATTTCGAGCGCCTCCACGGCCTCGGGCCGAAGCTCGCGGAGCTGCACGCTCAGGTCGAGGGGGAGCTCCGAAGCCTGCCCGACGAACTCGCGGACTGCGCCGAGACGGAGGCCGCCGTGCGCGCTCAGGCCGCCGTCCTGCGATCCTCAGAGGGCGCCGCGCTGCTCGCGGCGCTGCGCGCGGCGCCCGACGACCCCCGCTACGGCGTCCGGCTCGCGGCCCGGCTCCAGAGGGCCCTCGGCGAACTGCGCACGGCGCTCGCCGGGAGGGTCCGTCCGAGGCCGGGCCCGGAGCCCGCGGGGGGGATCGGCTGGGAGGAGCTCAAGACGCTCTCGGAGCGGGACGCGGCCGAGAACCCCGGCCACTCCTCCGAGCTCGAGTAGGAAGTCATTCCCCGAGCGATAGGCTCCCTCATGTCCTCCCCCACCCCTTACCCGCCCCCGAGCCTTCTCGGGGTCTCATCGCGGCCAAGGTTCTCCCTCTCCCCGACCCTCCCCCGAGAGGGGAGGGGGCAGTAAGGAAGAACGAACCCTACTGTAAGACCTCGACGGCCTTCTCCAGGACGGGGTCCTGGGGGCGCGGGCCGTTCTGGGGGCGCTCGAAGAGGTCGAGCAGGATGCTCTTCATGACCTGCACGCGCTGCGCGGAGGAGACCTCGACGACGAGGTCCGGGACGATCCCGCCGGTCCCCGGGAGCTCGTTGCCGTCGGGGTCGTTCTCGGCCGCGATGCTGCGGTCGTCGGGCGTGAACCAGCGGTTCTCGGTGAGCTTGAGCGCGCGGCCGCCGGGTTGGGACAAGGTGACCTGCTCGGTCCCCTTCCCGAAGCTGCGGCTGCCGATGACCGTGAAGCCGGCGCGCTTGTCCTGCAGGGCGCCCGAGAGGATCTCGCTGGCGGAGGCCGACTTCTCGTCGATGAGCACGGCCACGGGGACGCCGGAGAACTCCCCGTCCCCGGAGGTCACGTTCCGGAAGGCCGTCTTCCCCTGGTGCTTGAAGGCGACGATGAGGTCTTTGTCTTTGAGGAACTCGGAGGCGATGGAGGAGACCGCCGCGATGCGGCCGCCGCCGTTGCCGCGCACGTCCAGGATGAGGGCGCGGGCCCCCTGCTCCCGCAGCGCGCGCAGCGCGGCGAGCACGGCCTCGTCGACCGACGGGGAGAACTGCCGGAGGTAGAGGTAGCCGATCCCGGGCGCCGCCATCCGCGAGAAGAGGTTCGGGATCGCGATGCGGCTGCGGGTCACGGGGACGGGCTCTCCGAGCTTCCCGTCGCGCAGAACCTTGACCTTCACGACCGTCCCGGGCTCGCCGCGCACCACCTTGACGATGTCGTCGACCGCGAGGCCCGACACGGAGCTTCCGTCCACCCAGGCGATGACGTCGCCCTCGAGGAGTCCCGCCGCCTCGGCGCCCGAGCCGGGGTAGAGCGTGTCCAGCCGCATCCCCATCGCGTCGGGGGAGACGACGACGCCGATGCCGGTGAAGGTCCCGTTGGACGAATCGGCGGCGGCCTTCGCCTGCGCCGGGTCCATGTAGGCGGAATGCGGCTCCCGGAGGTCCTGGATCGCCTTTTGGAGCATGTGATCGATGACGACGTCCCAGTCGCGGCCTTCGGCGGAGTATTCCTTTTCGGCCACGTCGCCGACGTCCTGGAGGATGGCGTTCCAGCGCGCGGTGCTGACGGGGTCGACGAACTTCGAGTCGATGGTGATGAGGCCCTGCATGAGCCGGACGGCCTGAGCGTGCGTCATCGAGCGCTTGCCGTCGACGGCCTGCATGATGCCGGCGAGCCGCACGAGGAGGGTGTCGGTCTGCATCTCGGTGAGGTTCGGGGGGGGAGCGCTCTGCCCGTCGGGCGGGTTCTCCACGCGGTACTTCACCGGGACGGCCGACCCGACGCCGGGGGCCGCGGCGTCGCGGCCGAGGGCCTTCCCGCGGATCTCCGTGAAAGGGACGTAGGAAAGCTGAGCCGCGGCGCCGCCCGCGAGCAGGAGCATGGAGAGGCACGCCGTCAGGGTCTTCTTCATGTCGATGTCCTCTCGGTCCTAAGGGCGGATCTCGACGACGGTCCCGACCGGCGTCAGCCGGTCGACCTCGTCGATCTCCTCGTTGGTCACCGCGATGCAGCCCTCGGTCCAGTCCCGCAGGACGTGCAGCTCCCCCAGCCCCTCCTTGGAGTCGGAGAGGCCGTGGATGAGGACTCCGCCGCCGGGGTCGACGCCGTCTTCTCGGGCGCGGCGCCGGTCGTCCTCGTTCGGGTAGGAGAGGCGCAGCGAGCGGTGGTAGAAGTCCTGCTTCATCGTCACGCGGTAGAACCCTTCCGGCGTGCGTCCGTCCCCGCGGCGGCGCTTGTGCCCCAGCGGGTTCGGTCCGAGGGCCACGCGGTAGTGCGCCAGGAGCTCCCCGCGCGCGCAGAGGGCCATCTCGCGCAGAGACTTGAGCACGATGATCAGCTCGGTGCGGGCGGGGCCCTTCCGGGCGCTGGGGGTCGTGCTCGCAGCGCAGGCGGAGCGCGCCCAGCGCGCGCGGACTTCCTGCTGCGGCAGCGGCGCGCCGCTCGCGGGGGGGACGTCGAAGCCGCGCGCGGGGGCGGCGAACGCGGCCAGCAGGAGGAGCGGCGCGAGACAGCGGGGCATCGGTACCGACAGGATAGCCCTCCGCCTTTTTCAGAAGCATGGGCAAAGGGGCCGCGCGGTCCCAGCATCCGGCCTATCCGCGGGAGTTTCCAGGAAGACCGGATCCATCAGCGGTTTGTTCCGGCTCCGTACGACCGCCATCGTTGACCGGGATCAAGCGCGCGGCCGGGGGCGCGGTCGTATGGAGCCGGAGGGGAGGACTGTTAGAATCGAGGCATGAAAAGAACAGCGCTATGCGCACTCCTCCTCGCCGCGGGTCCCCTGTGGGCCGGCGAGACTCCGTTCACCGTCACCGACGCCCAGGGCGGCTTCTACTCCGTGAGCAACCGGTCCGACGGCCTCGACGTCTACATGCACGTCAAGCGGCTCGACGCGACCGGGGCCCTGCTGTGGGAGGACTGGCGGCGCTCGGTCGGCTCGGACCTCCAGGCCGCGACCGTCGCCGCCGATCCGTCCGGCCATCTGCTGATCACCTCCCTGCGCGGACGCGGGGGCTCCCGCGTCATGAACCTCATCCGCTACCGGCTCGACGGTTCGGTGGACTGGGAGACGGATTTCACGGACGGCGGCCGCAACGTCCCGACCGCGCTCGCGGCGGACCGGGACGGGAACATCTACGTGGGCGGCCGCGTGCTCAGAGACGGCCGCTCCATCGCTCGGATCTGGAAGTACGACCGCTTCGGCACCCTGCGCTGGAACCGGGAGTACGCGGACGCGAGCAACAGCGCCCTGACCCAGCTCCAGGTGGACATCCACGGGAACCTCATCGCCGGCGTCGAGGTCTACTCGGGCTCCGCCGCGGCCATCGTCCCCAGCATGCGGGTGGCGCTGGTGTATGATTCTGGAGGGTCCAGGGTATCCATCCAGTAGGGACCCTTTTCCTCACTGCCCCCTCCTGCGGGAGGGGGACGGAGGAGGGGGAGCTTTCGTCTTGTCGTCTGTTGAAAGAGGAGCCGGGAATCCCTTTCGGGATTCCCGGCTCCTTTTTCTTTCGCCGCCTTCAGAGAAGCTTATAGAGGACCAGCGCGCTCTCCTTCCCCTTCACGCGGACTCCTTCGCAGCGCTCCGCGCGCAGGCCGGCCCGCAGGTCCTCGGGCAGCGCCGCATGCACGGCGTCGCTCATGAGCAGGTCGCAGCCGAGGGTCTTGGTCTGCGACTCGATGCGCGAAGCGATGTTGACCGTGTCGCCGATGACCGTATATTCGAGGCGCTTCTCCGTGCCGATGTTCCCGGCCACGAGGACCCCGGTGTGGATCCCGACCCCGAAGCGGACGGGATGCGGTACGAAGCCTCCGGCGTTGAACGCCGCGAGGCGTTCGCGCATGGCGAGGGCGGCGCGGACTCCGTCGGCCGCGTGCTCCGCGGAGCCGAACTGGGGAGCGAAGATCGCCATGACGGCGTCGCCGATGAACTTGTTGACGACCCCGCGGTGCGCGGCGACGGGCTCGGTGATGTAGGAGAAGTAGCGGTTCAGGAAGGCGACGAGCTCCTGGGGGGGCATCCGTTCGCTCATCGGCGTGAAATCGCGGATGTCGGAGAAGAGCACGGTCGCGGTGATGCTCTCGCCGCCGAGCTCGATGCGTCCGGAGCGCAGGAGCTGCTTGGCGACCTCCACGGAGACGTAGCGTCCGAAGGTGTCGCGCAGGCGCTCGCGTTCGGCGAGACCCTCCACCATGCCGTTGAAGTGGGACTTGATCCTCCCGAGCTCGTCGCTCGAGAGCACCGAGGTCCGCACCGTGAGGTCCCCGCCGGCGACGGCCTCCATCTTGCGCGCGAGCTCGTCGAGCGGCCGGGTGATGCTCTGATAGAGGACCTCGCAGTAGCCGACGAGCCAGCAGAGCGCCACGATGAGGACGACGAGGGGGAGCGGCCAGACGGCCGCCAGGGAGCTGTGCTGCTCGATGAGCGAGGCCGCGATGAGCAGCATGGGGAGCACGACCAGGTTGAGCACCATGAGCCAGAGCCGCAGGCGGATGCTCAGCGCGGGCCCGTCCTTGCGCGCGTAGAGCTCGTCTCCCGCGTGGAGCCTGGGAGTCACCCGCGTGAAGAGATAGGGCTCGAAGTAGAGCAGGCACAGGTAGGCCAGATAGTAGGCCTCCGCGGCCGCGGGCAGCGCGTAGCGGAAGAGCGGCGCCGGCGACGCGAGGGTCGCGCTCAGGACGATCCCGCCGGCGATGCGCGGCAGGGCCCAGGCCGCGCCCAGGACGGCGAGGAAGTAGGGCAGCCGCTCCGCCCGCGCCCGCGCCGCCGCCTTCGCGTCCGGATGCCGTCCGGAGAGGAAGCGCTGGACGGGCCGCAGCCACCACACGAGGGCCGCCGGGACGAGGAGCCCGGCGTACGCCAGGACGCGTCCGGCGGCCGCGAAGGCCCCGGGAAGCGCGGGAGGCGCGGCCCACGCGGAGGGGAGGAGCGAGCGTACCTGATCCCCGATGAACCCCGCGCAGAGGCCGGAGAGGGCGACGGCGAAGAGCGCGTGCCCGTAGACGAAGGGGGTCTCGCCCGCTCCCGCGCGGCCCGCGTCGTCGGAGAGCCAGCCGCCCAGCAGCACCCCCGCCGCGGAGAAGAGCGGGAGGGTCAGGAGCAGGAGGGCGGCGCCGGCGCCGAACGCGACCCCGAACTCGAGCCGGCCCGCGGCCAGGAGGAGGACGATGAGCAGCGGCGGCAGGAGGAATCCTTTGCGCCCGCAGGCTCGGCCGAGCAAGCTCCCGACGAGGAGCCCGAGGAGAGGGCCGACGAAGAGGGAGGCGGTCACGACCTCGAGGCGGAGACCGGCGATGATCCCGCCGGCCGCGGCGAGCGCGGCGAGCGCGGCCGCGCCGGTGAGTGCGGCTGCGCGAAGCCAGGACGAGGTTCTTCCGGGACGCTTTTGCATGAGGGGAAAGGGGCTGCGGGGGTTCTTCACGACCCGCCCCTCCCCCGAGGGGGGGAGGGGCGGGAGTGAGGAAGCGCGGACCCCGACCTATCCGGCGTTGGCTCCGGAGAGGACCTCGATCGCCTTCTCCAGGACGGGGTCCCGGGGGCGCTCGCCTTCCTGCTTCCTCCCGAAGAGGTCCTGCATGATGCTCTTCATGATCTTCCCGCGCTGATCCTCGGAGACCTCGACGGTGAGGTTCGGGACCACTCCGCCGGTGCCCGGCATCTCCAGGCCGGTCTTGGGATCGGCCTGGGCCGCGATGTTGCGGTCGTTGGGCGTGTACCAGCGGTTCTCGGTGATCTTGAGCGCGCGGCCGTCGAGCTGGGGGAGGATGACCTGCTCGGTGCCCTTTCCGTAGCTGCGGCTGCCGATGACGGCGTAGCCGGGCCGCTTGTCCTGGATGGCGCCGGAGAGGATCTCGCTGGCGGAGGCCGAGCCGTCGTCGACGAGGACGACCACGGGCACGTCGACGAACTCGCCGTTCCCCTCGGTCACGGCCTGGAAGGCCGTCTTGCCCTGATGCTTGAAGGCGACGATGAGGTCTCCGTCCTTGAAGAACTCGGAGACGATGGAGGCCACCATCTGGACGATGCCGCCCGGGTTGCCGCGCACGTCCAGGATGACGGACTTGGCGCCCTTCCCGCGCAGCTCGCGCACCGCGCCGAGCACCCGCTCGTCGCTCTTCTGCGAGAACTGCAGCAGGTAGACGTAGCCGATCCCGGGGGCGGCCATCTTCGAGAAGACGTTGGGGAGCTCCACCTTGCTGCGGGTCACGGGGATGGGGCCGACGGTCTCGCTTCCGCGCAGGACCTTGACCTCGACGATCGTCCCCTCCTCGCCGCGCACGAGCTTCACCGCGTCGTCGAGCTTGAGGCCGGCCAGAGAGCGGCCGACTTTCCCCTGTCCGACGTCGCGCACCCAGACGATGACGTCGCCCTCGCGCAGACCCGCCTTCTCGGCGCCCGAGCCGGGGTAGATCGTGTCCAGCTTCATGCCCTTCGTGTCGGAGGAGACGCCGACGCCGATGCCGATGAGCGTCCCGCTCATCGAGTCCGAGAGCATCTTCGCCTGAGCCGGGTCCATGTAGACCGAGTGCGGCTCCTTGAGGGCCGTCATCGCGCTCTGGAGCATGTGGTCGATGACGGTGTCCCAGTTCCGGCCCTTGCCGGCGTACTCCTTTTCGGCGAGGTCTCCCATGTCCTTGAGGATGGCGTCCCAGCGTTCGGTGCTGATGGGGTCGACGAACTTCGAGTCGATCATCATCAGGCCCTGCATGAGGCGGGCGACCTGCTGGTCGGAGAGAGACTCCTTGCGGTCGACCTTCTCCATGATGCCGATGACGCGGGCCATGAGGTCGTTCGCCTGCTCCTCGGTGATGTTCGGCGGCATCTGCGCCTTCATCACGCCCTCGTCGAGCGCCTGGGTCATGGTCTTGTCCCAGTTGAAGCCGCTCTTCGCGAAGTTCTCCCGGCAGGTCTTCAGCATGACGTCGATGATCTCGTCCCAGCGCTGGGCGGTGATGGGCTCGGGCATCTGCGCGTCGAGCTTGTCGAAGATGGTCTTGATGGCCTGAGCGTGCTTCGGCTCGAGGGTGAAGACCCGGCCGGAGGAGCCTTCGACGGCGGCGAGCCCCTCGAAGAGGCGCTGGACGTGCGCCGCGGTGAGGTTCGGGGCGGTCGTGCGCTTCTCGACGGCGGGCCCTTCCATCCGGTACTTGACCGGGACGGCGAACCCGACGGCGGGGGCGGAGTTGTCGCGGCCGAGGGCTTGTCCCCGGACGGCCGAATAGGGGACATAGGTGACCTGGGCGGCGGCGGTTCCCGCGAGCAGCAGGGAGAGGATCGGCGTCAGGGCGCTCTTCATCACGATGGACCTCCGGGGTCCCGGGCTTCCGTCTTCGTTCCGGCGCCCCGCGGGGGGCGTCCAAGCAGAGGATAGTCCGGAGCCCGGCGAGGGGCATGGGCACTCCGGGGCACCCGGAGAGGGGAAATGGGCCTATACGGGAAGGTACCGAACGGCGCGCGCTTGGATACTTCGCGGTGATGAAAGACCCGGGATGTCCCGGGAGGAGCGTGACTCAGGTCACATCAGAAAGACCTTGTAAAGACCGGCTTCCGGCGCAATGCTATGTATGTAGAGGCCGGTTCGGACCAGCGCAGGGTCGACGGAGAAATCGCACCCACGGGGTCGTCCGACGGCCTCTTCTGTTGCCGGGAAATCCTTTGGATTTCCCGGCAGTGTTTAGATGGAGTTGTTCCCAGCCTCGAGTTCCCGATAGGAACGTGTGTTTTGGGGAGGAGGGGTGTGGGTTAGAGCACGAAACCTGCGGCCGCCTTCAGGCGGCCGCAGGTTTCGTGATGTCCTGGAAGGTGACGCCGACCCCGGTGAACTTCCCGTCGGCGTCCTGGATGAGGAGCGTGCTGTAGCCCAGCAGGCGGGGGTTCCCGTCGAGCTTCCAGGGAAGGTCGCGGCGCTTGACGGTCTGCTTGCTCGAGAGCGCCAGGCGCAGCACCGCCGCGAGGTCCGGCAGGTTCGGCAGCGCGTTCTCGATGGGAAGGTCCGTCACGTCTCCCTGGACCGCGAGGATGCGGCGCGCCGCGGGGTTGCAGATCATCACGTGCCCGCGAAGGTCCACCGCGATGAAGCCTCCCGAAAGGTTGTCGAGGATGCTCGAGTTGTAGGCGGTGACGCGGTTGAGCATCCCCTCCAGGCGCAGGCGGCGCAGCGTCATCGCGGTCTGCTGCACGACCGTCGCGGCGAAGCGGAGGTCCTCCGGGGTGAAGGGCCCGCCGTCCTTGTCGGCGAAGACGAGCGCTCCCGCGAAGTCGAGGCGGTCGAAGACCGGCAGGCACATGAGCGTGCGCGCCGGGCCGTCGAGCTCCCGGCGGTAGCGCGGTTCGGACGCCGTGTCCGCGACCAGGGCCGGCTCGCGGTAGCGCGCCACCCAGCCGCAGATCCCCTCCCCGGAGGGGACGGGGACGCGCGAGGAGGCTTCCGCGCCCACGGCGTGGAAGGGCGTGAGCAGGCGCGTCTTCGCGTCCGAGCAGAGGTAGCCGCCGGAGGCGGCGCCGAGGGAGGCGGCCGTCTTCTCGAGGACCCGCGACCACACCTTGGCGTCCTCGGGCTCGCGCAGCGTGGAGAGGAACTCGAGGACGTCGTAGAGCCGGTCGATGCCCGTCATCGGGCCTCCCTGCGGGGCTTCTTCGTCTGGGGTGCGCGCGCGGGGGTCGCTCCCGCGGGGCCCTGACGGCGGCGCTCGGCCTCGAGGAAGCTCCTCAGACCCTCCACCATCGCCGCCGCGAACTTCCTGCGCGAGGCGGCGTCGAGGAGGAGCTCCTCCTGCGCTGGGAACATCAGGTAGGCCGATTCCGTCAGCACCGAAGGCATCTGGGGCGCGCGCGCCACGAAGAGGTTCCCGTAGCGCAGACCCTCTCCGGGCAGCGGGCCCAGGCGGCGGTAGGCGCCGTAGACGGCCGCGGCGAGCGCCTGGCTGTGCGGGTGGTAGAAGAAGACCGCGGAGCCGTGCGGGCGGGCGAAGGGGTCGTCACCGTCGGCGAGCGCGTTGTTGTGGATGCTCAGGAGGAGGTCGGCCCGGCGGGCCCAGGCGCGGCGGGTGCGCTCGCCGAGGGGGACGTCGTCGTCCTCGGTCCCGCGCGTGAGGAAGGCCTGCGCGCCCTCGAGCGCGAGGAGCGCCTGCACGTCGCGGGCGAGGCGCATGTTGGCGTCCTGCTCCCAGGTCCCGCGCGGCCCGACGGCGCCGGGCGCGGAGGGGCCGTGTCCCGGGTCGAGGGCGATGACGCGGCCCTTGAACACGGAGGAGGGCGCGGGGGCGATGCGCGGAGCCCGGCGCAGCTCCAGGCGCAGCTGGCCGCTCTTCCAGGAGGCGTCGTAGCCCCAGACGCGCTCGCCGAGGCGCACGCGCAGCTCGACGACGTCGTTCTCGGGCTGGGTCCAGTCCACGCTGCGCACGAAGGCGTCGTCCTCGCGGTAGGCGAGCCAGTTGACGTGCGGGACCGTCGAGTAGAGGCGCAGGCGGATCTCGGAGAGGCCGGGGTCCTCGTCGACCTGGAAGGGGACCTTCTGCGAGAGGTCGAGGACGACCGTCGCGGAGTCCTCGCCGCCGGCCAGCGAGACGTCGCCGAGCACGGCCTGAGGCGGCGGGGTGCCGGGCGGCAGCCACTCGAAGGCGCGCTCGTCGATCCAGCCCGAGAGGCCTTCCGAGAGGCGCACGCGCAGCTCGCGGCCGGACCGGCCGGTGGCCAGGAAGCGGGTCCCGGTGGGGGGGAAGAGGATGTAGCCCTGTCCGGGCGCGCCCCGCACGTTGACGATGCCTTCGCTGCGGACCGCGACGACGCCGGGGGGCTGGTGGGCCACGGTGAGGCGGCCGCGCGCCGTCGCGCGGGCGGGGGATTTCGCCGTTCCCTTGAGGGTGATGACGACCTCCGACTCCTGGAAGCGGTCTCCGGCGCGGACCTGCCAGGCGCCCTCGTAGACTCCGGGTCTCGACTCGGCCATGGGGAGCGCGCCGGCGACCCCGTGGATCGTGTAGGAGGCGAGGAGCCCCGGGGAGCCGCGCATGCGCACCGTGAGCCAGTCCCCGGGGCGCAGCTCGACGTCCTCGGAGGGCTCCACGGTCTCGGGCAGGATGGCGGGCGGGTCGACGGGGGGGAGCGGCGCCGGGGTCCGCACCTGGACCGTGCGCGTCCAGGTCGTCGTCCCTCCGGGGAGGTCCAGCTCGCAGCGGAAGGTGAAGACTCCGGGCTCGACGGGGACGTAGGCGAGGAAGCCTCCTTTCGGATGCGGCTTGACCGCGACGCCGTTGACCCGGAACGGGCGCTCGGGGGCGTTCACCGCGCCGAGGATGAAGGCCGCGCGCACGCCGTCGAGGACCTGGCCTTCCGGCGGATAGACCACCATCACCGAGGGCCCGGTCGGCCGGGACGGCTCCTTGGCCGCCGGCTTCTGCGCGGAGACGGCTTTCGCGCCCGCCCGGCGGCGGACGGCGGGCTTCTTCGGAGCGGGGGAGCCCGCCGCGGTCTCGGCCGCCGTCGCCGTCGAGACGGCGGGCGGCGGGGTCTGCGCCGACGCCGCGGCGCAGAAGAGCAGGAGGAGGAGGTTCACGGCAGGAAGCCTCCGAAGCGGATCTTGCGTCGCCGCGGCTTGCGGCCGCTGCGGTCGAGGAGCACGGCGCCGTCCTCGACGGAGTCGAGCGCGGCGCCGAAGCGCTCCATGAAGGTCGTGCGCAGGGTCTTCCCCGGGTGGCTGCGGCTCTCGATGAGGCCGTCCCCGCCCGCGTAGAGCATGACGTGGTCGATCTCGTCGCTCCGCTCCCCCGCGGTGAGGAAGACGAGGTCGCCGGGGCGGAGCTCTTCGCGCCGCAGGCGCCGGGAGCGCAGGTACTGGTCGTGCGCGTCGCGGGGGATCGAGAGCCCCACCGCGCGATAGGAGAGGTGCGTGAGCCCCGAGCAGTCGACGCCCCAGCCGGCGCGGCGCTGCAGCGAGGAGCGCCCGCCCCAGACGTAGCGGTCGCCGAGGAAGAGCGCGGCGGTCTCGAGGATCTCCCGGCGCGCGACCTCGGCGGGCGCGGGCGGCTCGAGCGGACGCAGGTGGCCGGTCTCGACGTGGACGCGGCGCCCGTCGACGAGGACCACGGTGTCGCGCGGGGACGCGCCTTCCGAGGAGAGGCGCGCGCCGAGCGGCAGGGTGAGGTCCACCGAGCCGTCGTCCGCGTGGATCTCGGTGCGCTTGGCGCGCAGGACGTTCCCCGGGCGGTAGGGCAGCAGGCCCTTGGTGAGCGCGTCGGCGCGCACCCAGCCGGGATAGCCCGACCAGCGTCCGTCGCGGGCGCAGTGCTCCTGCTCGAGGGCCTCGACGCGCGCCCAGTCCCCGCGGGCGGAGAGGACGCGCACCCGCTCCCCGTAGAGGAGCTGGGAGCCCAGGAGCCGGTCCATCGGGTCGGGGCGCGAGGCGGCGCGCGGCGCGGTGCGCAGGTCCGCCGTGGCCACTCCTACGCGGAGCTCCTCGGGGAAGCGCTCGGCGAGGAGGTAGCTCAATCCCCGCTTGTTGCGCAGCCAAGCGAGCTCGAACTCGCGGCGGAGGTAGACGCGGCGCACGCTCGAGCGGTCCGGGGCGGCGGGGTCGTAGACGACGACGTCGCCCTCGGCCGTGAAGCCGGCGACGACGCCGAGGTGCCCCTTCGTGCGCTTGAGCGGGGCGCCGTGGAGCTCGTCCTCCGAGTAGGTCATGGAGACCACGACCGGGCGGCCCGCGGCGATCTCCTCCTGGAGGTCCTCGAGGGAGGGGAGCCACGCCGCCTCGCCGCAGAGGCCGAGGGTTCCCGCGCAGGCGACGTTGAGCGTCCAGTTCCCGGAGATGCCCGCGCCGGTGTCGCGCACGAGCGCGGCGACCTTCTCCGTCGAGAGCTTCCGGCCGTAGTACTCGAGCACCATCGCGAGCGAAGTCGGGCTGCAGATGTCGTTGCGGTGGCGCTCGTCCTCCTCCATCTGCGAGCGCGCGGCGAGCTCGAGCTCCCGGACCCAGGGACCGTGGACGAACGGCGCGGCGGGAGGCAGCGGGAGGGAGGCGTCGTCGTAGCTCACCGCCACGCGCCGCAGACGCGGCTTGCCCCGGCGGCCGCCCTCGAGGATGAGGCGGTAGCGGAAGGCGTCGGCCTTGCGCGCGAGCAGCAGGGTGTCGGCGCCGACCCGCCCGACCTCGTCGGCCTGGTCGGGGAAGCTCGTCGAGGCGCCTTCCTCCCAGCGGGGAAGCCGGTACCACTTCGACCAGGCGCCGCCCGCGCGGACCTGCACCCGCATCTCGACGGCGGCGCCGACGGGGACGTCGGCGCTCCACGAGCCGAGCAGGCGGTCGAAGGGGAAGGCCGCCTCGAGGACGGGGGATTCCAGGGTCCCCGAGCCCTCGAGGAGGCCTTTCTCGAAGCTCAGGCGGCGCAGACCCGCGGTCGAAGCGCCTTCGAGGTCGCGCGGGGAGAGGTGGATCAGCCTCACTTGACCAGCTTGTTCTCCGGCTTGTGCGGGGCTTCCTTCTGGTCGCGAGGCGTCGCCTTCGGGTTGCTCTTGAAGACGGGGGAGAGCTCGGCGTTGACCTTCGCCCACTCCGGGCTGTCGTCGACCGAGCCGACGATGGCGCCGATCGGGCATTCGGGGAGGCAGACCCCGCAGTCGATGCAGAGGTCCGGGTCGATGACCATGAACGGCTGTCCCTTGTACTCGCCGGGGTGGAACGCCTCGACGGGGCAGCCCTCGACGCAGGCCGCGTAGACTTCTCCCAGGCACTTCTCGGTCACGACATGGGGCATGATGTCCTCCCCGCGCGCGCGCGCGATGGTGAACGATTCTAGAACATCGGAGAGGATTATGGAATGAGCGGCGCTATCGGGGTTTGCTTTCCCTAACTCCCTCCCCTTCAGGGGAGGGCAGGGAGGGGAGCTCCGGCTTTTAGTACTCAGTACATGCTCGGCACCGAATCGAGCGGTGCCAGACACCCGTGGAACCGGGTATCAGGCACCGAGCGGACGGTGCCGAGCTCGTTACTTGGCTCCGTACTGTTTTTTCAGCTGCTCGACGTCCATGCCGGGGGGGAGACCCGCAGGGGCCTGCTGCTGCTGCTGGCCGCCGCCGAGCTGGCCGCCGCGGAACTGGCTGCCTGAGGAGCCGCGGCCGTTGTCGAAGGTCTTGAACTGGAGCTTGGGGGCGGCGCTCGTGCGCCGCGTCGCCTTCGGCGCCGCGACCGGCGCCGGTTCCTCGGCGGCGTCGGCGCCCGCGCCCGCGAGGAGGTCCCTGGGGAGGCCGCACTTGCGGCCGTACTTCTTGACGATGGCGGCGAGCTTGGGCTCGTCGGCGTTCTCGTCGGCCACGCGGCGCACGTCGCGCGCGAGGCGCTCGTCGCCGAAGATGGAGCGGACGACCGCGCGCATCCCGCTCGTGCCGGCCTTCGCGGCGAGCATCTTCATGAAGACGCCCGAGTCGGCGAGGGCCCCGACGAAGGCGCGGAAATCCTTGTTCCGGTCGTACTGGTCGGCGATGCGCTTGAGCTCCCGGTGGGAGAGGAACTCCCGGTACCAGGAGGGCTGCGCTTCGTGGACGGCGTCGACGACGGCCTGCATCGTCGCGCGGGTGCGCGTCGCCGCGGCTCGGCGGTCGCTCTCGTTGCCCTTGCGCAGCTCGCTTAGGACCCCGGAGGCGTCGCCGCGCGCGGCGGCCGTCTCCGCGTCCTTCGTCGTCCCCATGCCCCCGCCGGCGCCGCCGGCGCCTTCGACGCCCTCGCCCCTCTGGATGAAGGAGAGGGAGGAAGGGCCGGTCTGGACGGGGGCGGTCGTCGTCGGAGCGGCGGCGACGGAGGCGGCCGGGGCGTTCGCGCCCTTCCCTCCCGCGTCGGGGAAATGGGTGGAGGAGAGTCCGATGACCTCGGCCTCCTTGACGCTCGCCGGCTTCATGAAGACGAAGAGGACGCCCAGCGCCCCGACGGTGAGCACCGCCAGGACCGAGCCGAAGAGGTAGAGGGACTTGTTCTCGTTCATCGTCAGGGCCGTCAACGCGAAGTATGGCACCTCGGATGCGGCGTGTCAAGAAGGGCGCGCGGGCTCCTCACTTGCGGCTCCGCTCGTCGAGGCCCGGGGCGCCCCCGTCCTCGAGCATGCCCTTGAGCGCGGAGTTCTGCTTCGTCCGGCGGATGGCCTCCGAGGTCTTCTTCATCCCGGGGTCCACGGCGGGCGCGGCCGCGTCGAGGGAGGGGAGTCCCGGGACCTTGAGGCCGCGCAGGGCGGCGCGCACGGCGTCGTCGGAGCCGAGGGAGCGGGCGGCGGAGAGCGTCTCGGGCTTGGCGGCGAGCTCCTTGACGAAGGCCTGCGCGTCGGGCTCGGCGATGTGCCGGGCGAGCAGGGGCCGGAGGTTCGGCGAGCGGGCCAGCCCCTTGAGGAACGCGGCCGCGTCCCCGTCCCGCCGGTAGCGCGCGTCGAGCGCGCGCAGGTCGGGCTGGGCGAGGAACTCCTGCTTCCACTTCCGGATCGTCTCGGAGGAGCGGAAGCGGGGAGAGGACTTGAGCTTGAAGTAGAGGCGGGCCGCGGCGCGCAGCGGGCTCGGCGCGGCGGCCGGCGCGCGCGGCGCGGGCTTCGCGGGGCCGAGCCGCTCCGGCACGACGGAGGAAGGCGCGCCCGCGAGGACCGCCGGTGCGGCGCGCTCCGGGGCCGGGCCGACGGGCGCCTCGGCCGGGGGGGGCGTCCCTCCCCCGAGCGGACGGGCGAGGGCGCTCTTCGGCGTCGACGCGGGGGCCGAGAGATCGAGGCCGCCGCCGCCGTACTCGGCGCGGCGCATCTGGCGGACGTGCCAGCCCACGACCACGAGGGCGACGTTGACGAAGAGGAAGACCAGCAGCATGAACGGGATGGCGGAGCTGTCCTCGGAACGGGTCATCCGGCGCAGAGTACCGAGATAGCGCGGACTTGTCAACATCTCAGCGCTTCCGGGCCGTGCCATGTTCGTGCCCGGAAGCGCTGATTTGCTCCCACGGGGCTTCCGACCCGCGTAGCCGTCGGAAGCCCCGTGTTGTATAATGAGCCGCCATGAAGAAAGGCCTCCTGCTGCTCGCCTTCCTCCTCGCGCCGTCGGCGGCGCGCGCGGCCATGTTCAACGACGTCGTCCCCGGCGCCCGCCCCATGGGCATGGGCTACGCCTACACGGCCGTCGCCGAGGGCCCCGAGGCGATGTACTTCAACCCGGCCGGCCTCGCGGGAAGCGACTATACGCAGGTGCACGGCGGGGTGGCGAGGATGCACTCCCCCGTCGGGATGCTCACCCTGGAGACCGCGACCTACACGCGCCCGCTCCCGATCCTCCCCGGCTCCACCGTCGGCGCCTCGTTCACGAACCTGCGGCAGAACAACGGCGGCGACAAGGACGCCTTCCTCCTGCATTTCTCGCACCAGATCCGCGTGCCGCAGCTCTACCTGAAGATGCCGCTGAAGCTCGGTGCGAACGTGCGCTTCGTCAACGTCTCGAAGGACCCGTCTTCCCCGTCCAAGTTCGGCCCCGGCATCGACTTCGGCGCGCTCTTCGACTCCGGCAGCGGGCTCAAGGCCGGCGCCTCGGTGACCGGACTCACCACCGGGCTCAAGGTCCCCGACCCCTCGCTGAACCTCGGCGTGGGCTACCGCCTCTACAAGCGCTTCCTCCTCGCCGGCGACCTGCGCGTGCGCGAAAGCCTCACCCAGTTCTTCCCCGGCGTCGAGGTGGACTTCTTCGAGCAGCTCCTGAAGGTCCGCGCGGGCAAGGGCCTGCCCCTCGACGGCGTGGGCAACTACGCCTTCGGTTTCGGGGCCAACTTCTCCCCGCTCATCATCGACGTCGCCATGACGGTCCCGTGGGCGGGCTTCCGCCGCTCCGGCGGCGGCTGCCAGCTCACCGCCACCTACAAGTTCGGCGCGCCGCCCTTCTCCGGGCGCTACGTGGGCTCGGCCGCGCGCCGCGCCGAGGACCTGCGCACCGATATCGGGGACCTCGAGGACCGGCGCAAGACCCTCGAAGGGCAGGTCGCCTCCGCCGAGGCCGACAAGACCAGCGTCGAGGGGCAGGTCCAGGCCCAGCAGCAGCGGCTCAAAGAGGTGCAGGAGCGCCTGCGCGACTCGGAGCTCCGCCTCGAGCGCGCGCAGTACGAGCTCAACCATCCGCAGGGGGCCCCGAGCCCCGTCGAAGGCCCCGGCCCCCGCTCCGAGGCGCTCCCCGCTCTCCCCGTGCCGTACCCCGAGACCGCCGCGCCCGCTCCCGCCCCGGCCCCGCAGGCCAGGCCGAAGCCCGCCCGCGTTCCGGCCAAGGCCGCTCCCTCCGGCTTCCCGCGCAAGCACGTCGTGAAGGCGGGCGAGACCCTGCGCAGCATCTCGAAGGAGTACTACGGGGACGGCGGGCTCTGGGAGCAGGTCTTCGAGGCGAACCCCGACAAGGTCGAGCGCGGCCTCCCCGTCGAGAACGCCGTCCTGACCATCCCGGCTCCCAGGACCCGATAGATGTCCGTCATCGCGCTCTTCGCCCGCGACGCGGAGACCCGCGAGGAGCTCCGCCTCGCCGTCGAGGAGCGCGGGCACCGGACCCTGCGCGCCGGAGAGCTCAAGGACCTCCTCGAGCTCGTGCTCAGGGAGCGCCCCGCCGCCGTGCTCGCCGCCGTCGAAGGCCGGGAGGACCCCGAGGGGGTCCTCGCCGAGCTCCGGCGCGCGGCCCCGCTGATCCCCGTCGTCGTCGCGCTCAAGCCGCGCAGCGCCGCGCGCGCCGTCGAGCTCCTGCGCCTGGGCGCCTTCGAGGTCGTGGGCGCGCCCTGGACGCCGGAGAACCTCGCCGCCGCGCTCTCCAAAGCCCTGCGCGCGGAGGGCACGGAGTTCCAGATCCTGCCGCCGCCGGTCGTGACGCGCTCGCCGGTGCTCCGCTTCGCCGCCGTGCTCGCGGTCCTGCTCTTCGCGGCCGGCTACCTCGCCTACCGTACGCCGCCGCCGCCGCCGGCTCCGGAGCCCACCGAGTGGGCGCTGCCCTACAACCATCCGGCCGGGCTGGCCTTCCGCGACAAGCAGCTCTGGGTCTCGGACTGGTTCTCGCAGACGGTGTACCGCCACGACGCCCGGACGCTCGAGGTCGCGGGGACGCGGCACTTCCCCAACGAGATCCCCGGCGCGATGGCCTTCGCGGCCGACTCCCTCTGGGTCGCCTCCGCTCCGCGCAGCATCGTCAAGCACATGCTCGACGACAAGCTCGGCGTCCTCGGCCGCTTCGACGACGCCGCCCCGCAGACCGTCGGCATGGCCTACGACGGCCTCTATCTCTGGACCTGCGACGCGAAGGACAACCGCCTGCATAAGCGCGTCTTCGACGCGCAGCTCAGCATCGCGGCGAGCTACCGCTACCCGGGCGCGCGCTCCGTCGCGCTGGCCTACGACGGGCGCTCCCTCTGGTCGCTCGACGGCGGCAACCGCGAGCTCCTCGAGCACGACATCGCCGACCCGCAGCGCATCCTGCGCCGCGTGGTCCTGCCCGAGTACCGCCGCGGCGGCTGGAAGCCGACCGGGCTCGCCTTCGACGGCAAGCGCTTCTGGACCGCGGCCGAGCGCCTCCCCAAGGGCGACGAGCCGGGCCGGGTCTTCGTGCATTCGGTCGCGCTCGAGCCCCGATGACCTCGTCCCCGCGCCACGTCCCGCTCTCCTTCGTCTTCCCCGAGAGCGACGGGCGCATGGAGGGCTGGGGCCGCTTCGTGGAGCTCCACGCGAAGGGCGGCCGGGTCGCCACGCTGACGCGCCTGGCGAAGGGCGACGTCGTGCGCCTGAGCTTCGAGGCCGCCTCCGAGAAGGCGGAGCTCTCCCGCGCCGACGTGCTGAAGGTGTTCCGCGACCTCGACGGCTACTTCGTCGCCGAGCTCCGCTTCCTCGACGAGGGGCTCCAGGCGCGCCTGGCCAAGGCGCTCGTCGCCCTCCTCGCTTCTTAGAGCACCTAAAATAACCTGGGGCGGCCTTGGCGGGGCCGAGTTTGGCTCGAATGCGCGGCGCCCGCGGCGCGGGCATACCCGAAGGTATGTACGCGTCGCGGCAACAACGCAGGCGGGTCGAAATCGGCCTCGCCCGAAGGGAAGCCCCGATATAGGGCCGATACCATTGTTGGGCCGCCGGGTACATAGCGCTGCGGCTATGCCCCCGGCGTCCCGCCGCGGTCTCGACCCCATCTCGGGGCTTCCAAGGCCACCCCAGGTTATTTTAGGTGCTCTTAACCTACGGTTATCGTCCTCTCCGGTATTGGTGCGCTCCCGGGATAGACCCCTTGTCCGGGGCCCCCTGGGCTGAAAGCCTCGTCCGCGCCCGTCGAGCGCCTGCTAAAGTCTCTCATGGGCGCGTTGCGCGCCCAGGGGGTCTTATGGAGGAACAGAAGCCGCGGGACATCATGGTCGTCGACGACGACGACGAGATGCAGACGCTGCTCCAGGCCGTGCTGCGCAAGGACGGCTACCGCGTGCGCGGGGTCGACGGCGGCGAGGCCGCCATCGGACGCCTCGGCCTCGACGCGGCCGCGTCGAAGGCGTCGCTGCCCGACCTCATCATCCTCGACATCATGATGGCGGGCATCGACGGCTACACCCTCAACGCCCGGCTGCTCGCGGACGCGCGGACCCGGAACATCCCCGTGCTCGTCCTCACCGCCCGTCCGCACATGCGGGAGCTCTTCATCTCGTGCGCCAACATCGCCGTCTTCATGGAGAAGCCCTTCGACCCGCACGTGCTGCGAAGCCGGGTCGCGGCCGTGCTCGCGAAGCGCTCGAACTGACGCGGACGGGGCTTCCCTCGTCGGGCGGCGGGGCGCCGCTCCCCCCGAATTGCTATCATCTCCGTCGGAGAAGCGATGATCACGCTGCGCGAAGTCCATAAATCCTACGGCGGCCAGGCTCTCTTCGAGGGCGGCTCGCTGCAGATCAATTCCCGCGACCGCTACGCGCTCGTCGGTCCCAACGGCGCGGGCAAGTCCACGCTCTTCAAGATGCTCCTCGGCGAGGTCGAGCCCGACTCCGGCGAGATCCAGGTCAAGCGCGGCGTCTCCGTGGGCTACCTCCCGCAGGAGAACGCGCCTGTGTCGGAGCGCACCGTGCTCGCCGAGGCGCTCGCCGAGCACGAGGACCCCGACGGGCGGCGCACCTCCGAGGCCAAGTCGGTGCTCATGGGCCTGGGCTTCAAGGTCTCCGATTTCGAGCGCCCGGTGAACGCCTTGAGCGGCGGCTGGGCGATGCGCGTGGCGATGGCCCGCCTCCTCCTCCAGGAGCCGGACCTCCTCCTCCTCGACGAGCCCACCAACCACCTCGACCTCGACTCCCTGCTCTGGCTCGAGGACTACCTCAAGAGCTACCCCGGCGCGATCTTCCTCATCTCGCACGACCGGGCCTTCATCAACTCCATCTGCGACGCCATCGTGAGCCTCCAGGAGCATCTGCTGCGCGTCTACCGCGGCGACTACGAGGCCTTCCTGCGCGAGCGCGAGGCGGAGAAGGAGCGCGTGCGCTCGGCCTACCGCCAGCAGCAGATCGAGATCGCGCAGATGCAGGACTTCATCGACCGCAACCGCGCCCGGGTCTCGACGGCCAACCGCGCGCAGAGCATGATCAAGCGCCTCGACAAGCTCGAGCGCATCGAGCTTCCCGAGGAGGACAAGACCGTCCGCATCCGCTTCCCGCAGCCGCGGCGCGCGGGGACCCGGGTCCTCTCGCTGAAGGGCGTCTCCAAGGCCTACGGGGACGTGAAGGTCTACGAGGGGCTCGACTTCGAGCTCGAGCGCGGCTGGAAGATGGCCTTCGTCGGGAAGAACGGGGCCGGCAAGTCGACGCTCCTCAAGATGCTCGGCGGGCTCATCGAGGCCGACCGCGGCGAGCGCGTCGTGGGCTTGAACGCCAAGGTCGGCTACATGTCCCAGCACCGCGTCGGGCACCTCGACCCCGAGCGCACCGTGCTCCAGGAGGCCATGGACAACGACCGGATGAACTCCGAGCTCATGACGCGCACCGCGCTCGGCACCTTCCTCTTCCCCGGCGACAACGTCTTCAAGAAAGTGAAGGTCCTGAGCGGCGGAGAGAAGAGCCGGCTCGCGCTCGTGAAGCTCCTGCTCGACCCGCCCAACATCCTCCTCCTCGACGAGCCGACGACGCACCTCGACATCGCCAGCGTCGAGGCCCTCATCGCCGCGCTCAAGGAGTTCGAGGGCACCATCTGCACCATCAGCCACGACCTCCACTTCGTCAACTCCATCGCCGAGCATGTCGTGCACGTCGAGAACGGGAAGGTCACGCTCTACCCGGGCAACTACGAGTACTTCCAGCGGCGGCAGGCGCAACTCCAGGACGAGGCGGCGGCGAGCGCGCCCGCGAAGAAGGGGGGGGCGCCCGCCCCCGCGCCGGTCCCGGAGAAGGACTCCCGCGCCGAAAGGATGGAGGAGCGGGCCCGCCTGCGCGAGGCCGAGAAGCTCGAGAAGGAGGCCGCCAAGGCCTCCGCGCGCCTCGAGGAGCTCGCCGGCCAGCTCTCCGACCCGGAGCTCTACGCCGACTTCGCGAAGGTCACGGCCATCGGCGACGAGATGCACGAGCTCCAGGAGCGCATGGCGCAGGTCGAATCCGCGCTCAACAAGCTGCGCTCGGCCTCCTGACGTCGTCCCTTCCATCTACCAAAATAGGTGATTTTATGAGCTTTTAATTGTAGTAATTACCGGGAATCCCGGGATATTGACAAATTACCGGGAATCCCGGTATAATGTAACTAGATGAAGATTCACCTTCCAAACAGCGCCTTCCTCGGGAATATCGATCCATTCATTCGCGGATTCGACCCCGCGGACTCCGGAACCCTGGAAATCACCGCGAACGACAAGTGGATCGCCGTTCACCCGGCGGTGCTCTCCATGATCGCCGCGCTCGGGCTCAGGGTCGGACCGGAGAAACTGCACTGCAAGAGATTCGAAGCGGCCTCGCGGCATTATCTCGTCCGTATGGGGCTCTTCAAACTTCTCGGCATCTCCTCGGACAGCGTCATCCAAGAGCACGAGCCCGCGGGCCGCTTCATCCCTTTGACGCAGATCCGCACCGCCGAGGAGCAGACGCGCTTCATCACGGACATGATCCCGATGCTGCACCTGGAGCATGAGCAGGCGAAGACGTTGGGCTACATCTTCAGCGAACTCATCCGGAATGTGATCGAACACGCGGAGGCGGAGCACGGGGCTCTCCTTTGCGCCCAGTACTATAAGAAAAGCAATTCCATCCGCGTCGGCATCGCCGATACGGGTTGCGGCATCAAGGAGACCATCACCCGTTCACACGCGGCCGGCACCGACCTCGAGGCGATCCGCCTTGCGCTCATGCCCGGCATCACCGGCACGACTTCGCGGGAGGGGGGCACGGAACAGAACGCCGGCGCCGGTCTTTTCTTCATCAAGTCCATCGCCAGCGTCAACAAGGACTTTTTCGTGATCTACAGCGGGACCGGCTTCTACAAGCTGTTGAAGAAGAAGGCCTCTCGCAGCCGCCGTCTCAATGCGGATCCTTTCGCGGACAGGCATACGGAGAGCGCGACCATGCCCGCCTGGCCGGGAACGGTCGTCGGCGTGGACATCACTCTGGACCAGACCGAGGAGTTCTCCCTCCTTCTGGACGCCATCCGCGACACCTACAGCTCCGCGGTGCGGGAACGGCGGAAGGAACGCTACAAGAAACCCCGCTTCTCATGAAGACGATAGGCATCCAGGTCCGCGCGGGCGCCTTCGCCGAGAACAAGGACATCGCCAGAGATCTGCGCGTGGGGGAGATCGTCCCGGCGCTGGAGAAGGGGGAAGACGTCATCCTGGACTTCGCCGGAGTGGATGCGACGACGCAGTCCTTCATCCATGCGCTCATCAGCGATCTTATTCGAAAGCACGGCAGCGATGTCTTGGACCGGCTCGAATTCAAGTCCTGCAACGAAACGGTTCGAAAGATCATCACCATCGTCGTGGACTATATGCAGGAAGGTTCCTGACAACAACGCAGCATCCGGCACGGGGCTATCCCAAGCGCCGGGTTCTGCGCTTCAACCTCGCCGGAAATCCCCGGTCAGGATTTCCGGCCGTCCAGATAAGCGGGGCCCGTTGTCAACGAAACGGTCTGCGCCGCCGGCTCTTCATGCTCTGCTTTTAAAGCGTTTGTAGGTCTTTTCGAGAATGCCTGCGAAGCCGTCCTTGTCCATCTTCCCCGAGGCGATTTTTCGAGTGGCCGCCTCCAACGCATCTTCGCCGCCCAGTATGGGATGTCTATTGATCTCCAAGAAGACCAGTGCGGCTGCCAAAGCGGTCCTCTTGTTCCCGTCGATGAAGGGATGGTTCTGGGCGATGTGATAGGCGTAGGCCGCCGCCATCCCGAAAGGGAACTCATGGAAGTACTTCTTCCCTGATCCGCTTTTCGACATGGCCACTGCGGACTCCAACAGAGCCAAGTCTCGGATGCCGGATTCCCCTCCGAAGGAGCGGAGCAAGTCCTCGTGGAACTCCAGGACTTCCGCGAGCGAGAGGAATCGCGGCGACATTCAGTCCGCCAGTCGCTTCAACGCGCGGGAGAACCGCTTCTTCACGGCGCGATAGGCCTTCACCGCCTCTTTGACTTGGCCGGGTTCTGAGATCGGAGAGATGACCAGGTTCTTGCCGTCGGTCGTGATCTCCAGGGGCGTGGTCTCGGAGATATGAAGAAGGGAGAGTATCGCCTTGTCTATGACGAGCGCTTCGCTGTTCCCGACGCGGGTGAGGAATTTGACCATGGCCGCCTCCGTTAACCTGGAATCTTCAGTCGTCGAATCCCGCGTCCAACTGAAGATCCAAGGTTAGTACACTGTTATTATAACAGGCATAACGTCGATGTCAAGGTCCCTTCTATTCCGTTCTGATTCAGGTCTGCCAACGCCTCGGTGAGCCGCCGCGCACTACGGATTCCGCCCGCGTGCGCGGGCGGCTCCATCGAATGTTAGGGGGCAATTGTCTGGCGTCATGTCGTTGTCTTTGCTTGGGATATCGGTGAAGTGACCTTCAGAAGAAAATTCCCAAGCCACCCACCCAAGAGGAAAATGGGGGCATATCTGAGACTGAAGACCAGGCTTCCCGCCGCCGCGTTCAAAGATGGCGGGAAGTCGGCCATAACGCCTATGACTACTGCGGCCATGCACCATCCGCATAGTCCACAGAGGAGTGCACTTTTCCGCACGTGCATACGGAATGCCCACACGCATATCGACAACGAAAGAGTGATGATGACCCCTAAGATGGCCCCTCTGATTCCGAACGGCAAAGGGCAAGCCTCCCAAACTGATGCTGGTCGCATGAAAATGGTCCACATCTGCGCGCAGGACGTAATATTGTTACACCGGTTGAGAAACCACTGATCCAGGCTGAGGTGGGCGGCGAAGAAGACCAAACACATGAACACACTGCAGAAAAAACTGCGAAGGCCATCAAATTTCATTGTTTTGTCCACCTAACTATGAGTAGACTTACCTGTATATCACGGTCTGAAAATCAAGCATAGCATTCAAAATGTCGAATTATATTGCGCAATTTCTGGCGGCATCGCTGATATTTAGGTCGCGAAAGGCCGACCGGGCCGGTCGGCCTCACGCTTTCTGGTGGGCCGTCAATCGTTTGATTTTAGGACGTGAAAATCCAGCGCGAGAACGAAGCCCCAGTGTTCGACGGGAGGAAGCCAGGCTAGAGCCCAGCCAGAGCCTCTTTCGTGACGAAATCGCGGATTTCGGAGCGAGACGCGGCGCGCAGGGGCGCGGCGTAGCGGGGCTACGTAAGCCCCGTCCCGAACATCCAGAATGCGTAGGTTCGGGACGTCCCGAAGCTACGCCGTCTGGTTGTTCGGGACGAGCAACAATGTCGCAGCCCGAAAGCCGCGATTGCAGTAGAAAGAGGTTCTGGCTGGGCTCTAGAAGTCGGCGGAGCGCGGCGTGCGGGGGTAGGGGATGACGTCGCGGATGTTCGCGGTGCCGGTGACGAACTGCACCGTGCGCTCGAGCCCGAGGCCGAAGCCGGCGTGGGGGACGGAGCCGTAGCGGCGCAGGTCGAGGTACCACCAGTAGTCCTCGGGCCGGATATTCATCGCGCGCATGCGGGCTTCCAGCCGGTCGAGGCGCTCCTCGCGCTGGCTGCCGCCGATGATCTCGCCGATCTTGGGGACGAGCACGTCCATCGCCGCCACCGTGGGCTCGCCGCCGTGCTCGGCGGCGTCGTCGTTCTGGCGCATGTAGAAGGCCTTGATCTTCGCCGGGTAGTCGACGAGGATGACGGGCTTCTTGAACTTCTCCTCGGTCAGGTAGCGCTCGTGCTCGGTCTGCAGGTCCACGCCCCACTTCACCGGGAACTCCCAGTTCCGGCCGGCCTTCTCCAGGATGGAGACGGCCTCGGTGTAGGGCAGGCGCACGAACTCGCTGTCGACGATGTGCTTCAAGGTCTCGCGCAGGGTCTTGTCGTGGCGCTCGCTGAAGAACGCCATGTCCTCGGGGCAGCGCTCGAGGACGGCGGAGAAGACGTGCTTGAGGAAGGCCTCGGAGAGGTCGGCGTCGCCCTTCAGGTCGCAGAAGGCCATCTCGGGCTCGACCATCCAGAACTCGGCTAAGTGGCGCGGCGTGTTGGAGTTCTCGGCGCGGAAGGTCGGGCCGAAGGTGTAGACGTCGCCGAGGCCGCAGGCGTAGGTCTCGCCCTCGAGCTGGCCCGAGACCGTGAGGTAGGTCGGGCGGCTGAAGAAGTCCTGCGCGTAGTCCACCGTCCCCTGCGGGGTGCGGGGGGGCTTCTCCATGTCGAGCGTCGTGACCCGGAACATCTGGCCGGCGCCCTCGCAGTCGCTCGCCGTGACGATGGGCGTGTGGACGTAGAGGAAGCCGCGCTTCTGGAAGAATTCGTGGACGGCCCAGCACACCGCGTTGCGCACGCGGGCGACCGCGCCGAAGGTGTTCGTGCGCGCGCGCAGGTGGGCGACGGTGCGCAGGAACTCGAGGGTGTGGCGCTTGGGCTGGATGGGGTAGCTCTCGGCGTCGGCCGTGCCGATGACGTGGACCTCGGAGGCCTTGAGCTCGACGGCCTGCTCCTTGCCGGGGCTCTGGACCACCGCGCCCGTGATGCGCACCGAGCAGCCGGCCGTCAGGCGCACGACCTCGCTCTCGTAGTTGGGGAGCTTCCCTTCGGCCACGACCTGGATGGAGGCCTGGCAGGAGCCGTCGTTGAGGGTGATGAAGCTGAAGCCGCCCTTGCTGCAGCGCAGGGTGCGCACCCAGCCGGCGAGCGTCAGCGTCGCTCCGGGGGCGGTCTTGAGGGCGTCTCGAACCAGGGTCCTTTCCATGGGAGAGTGAAAATACAATATTTCGCGGCTCCCTTGCCCGCTCCTCGACGGGGGACCCAGGGTTTTCCGGCGGAAGACCCAGCCCTCCCGGGCCTCCCGACCCTCGGCGGGAGACCCCTTCCCGCGTACACTCAGAGGATAGAATGGTGCTCACGATCCTCGCCGCGCTTTTGCTGTCCCCGGCATTCGCCGCTCCTGCCCCGAGCGTGGACGACTGGGTCCGCGCGGGCTTCAGCGAGCCCGACCTGCGCGAGTACGACGCCTCCCCCGCGTCCGCGCAGGCCGGCCCGGGCTTCACGCTCAGCGTCGTGCTTCTCAAGGACAGCGGCTGGACGCCCGACGCGGCGGAGAAGAACCTCCGGGAGGTCGCGGAGGTCTTCGCCCAGTGCGGGGTGCGCATGCGCGTGCGCCTCGCCGCCGTGCGCGCGCCCGAAGGGCGCGCCGGCTGGAAGCGCCGGGGGGACGGGCCGGACTCCGTCCTCGCCCTGCACCGGGCCGTGCCCTTCCTCGAGGGCCCCGTCGCCTTCCTCGTCGGGCGCTTCCCCGACGACGAGGAGGCCGCCTTCTCCCGGGCGCGCTGGCGCGACGGCCGCGACCTGCAGCCCGAGCTCTACGACACGGTCTACATCACCGACGAGGTCTTAAGCGCGTACTCGCGCGCCCAGTTCGACCTCTCGCCCTACACCGCCGGCTCCTACAGCGTCAGCGCGCACGAGCTCCTCCATGTCTTCACCCGGCTGGGGGGACACCTCTACCTGCCGGAGCGCAACCTGCTCAACAACTGGGACATCCGCAGCAACCTCATCCTTCCGCGCCACTGTTCGGCCGTGCGCTCGAGCCCGCTTGTGAGCGGGGGGACCCCGTGAGGCGGGGGGGCGCGGCGCTCGCGCTCGTCCTCGCGCTCTCCGCCCGCGTCCTCGGAGCCTGTCCGGTCCCCGACATCGACGGCCCCCGCGGCCGCTTCAACGGCGGGGCGCCCTCGGTCGAGGACCCGGTCTGCGCGGCGGCCGTCTCCTATCTTCTCCCTCTGCGCGCGCTCGAGGCGGCGGCCGGCTTCCCGCCCTCGGCCTGGGGGCTCGGGATCCAGCGCTACGCGACCCTCGAGAACGTCTACCTCGCGGAAGGCGCGCGGCTCGTCGTCGTGACCGCGCCCTTCCTCGCACGCTACCCCGCCGCCTCCCCGGCCGCGCTCTTCACCCTCGCCCACGAGCTTGGACACGCCGTCCAGCGCCGCGAGGCCCCGACCCCGTGGGACGCCTCTCAGCCCGAGGCCGAGCAGAACCTCGCCTCCCGGCGTCTGGAGGCGCACGCCGACGCGCTCGCCTGCGGGCTGCTCAAGCGCGCGGGCTACCCGGCGGACCTCCATGAGCGGGGCCTGCGCGAGCTCTTCCCCGCCGAGGCCTTCGCGGACGAGCGCCCGTCCTCCTCGCCGCATCCGACCCCGCGCGTGCGCCTGCTCAACGCCCTCCGCTGCGCCCGCGGCGAGTTCCCGGCCCCCCGGCTCGAGGATTTCGACGACCAGGGCCTCCTGCGGAACTGATTCAGTGGAATTCCGGAGCTGGGAACAGCAAATCTTAGCCCCCCGGGAATCTTCGTTGGGGATTCCCGGCCCGAAAAGGGAACTTTCCAACCCCCTCGCGAATAAAGTACATATAGAGACCGTCGAGCCGTTCGACGGGACCGAAAGCGAGGAGAAACGACATGGCGATCGTGGAATTCGGCGAGTTCAAGGGCAACAAGATGATCGTGCTCAAGCGCACGCCTGACGACAAGTACCCCTTCCAATTCGGGGTCAACAAGGCGAAGCTCGTGCTCGAGCACGTCGAGGACATCCGCAAGTTCGTCGACGAGAACCAGAAGGCCTGAGTCGTTTCGGCGGCCGGGCGCCGGCTCCGCCGGCGCCCGCCGCCGCATCAAGCCATGAACGCCCTCCTAGCCGTCCTCCTGCTTTGCTCCGCCGCGCCCGCGCTCGCGCAGAGCTACGGCGCCGCTCCCTCCCCGCAGACGGAGACGGGGCCGCAGAACCAGCCGCCGGTCCAGAACGCGGTCGGCTCCCAGCAGCCCGTCACCAACCAGACCGGCATCAGCAATTTCATGCCCATGCACGCGCCCGCGCTCGAGGCTCCCGCCGCCGCGTCCGCGCCGACCCCCGCGGTCTCCTCGAAGAAGACGACGGTCGGGCAGTGCGCTTCGGGCGGCGAGCGCGTCAACGGCGTCTGCCGCGCCAAGTGCGCGTCGGGCGAGACCCGCAACGCCAAGGGGACCTGTACCAAGAGCGACTCTCAGCAGCCTTCCATGCCGGCGGGCGGCGCCGGCGGCGACGACAAGAAGGCGGACGACAAGAACGGCCCTCCCGAGAAGCCGGGCGCCGACGGGAAGCCGAACGCCGCGGGGATGCAGAACTCCGGCGGGACGGCGTCCTGCTCCGGCTCCGGGGGCCTATGCGGCGATTCTTCCCGCGGGGAGAAGACCGCGAAGAAGCTCTCCACTCCTTTCAAGACCGGTCTCCAGCCGGGCAGTTCCTCCATGCCGCCGGAGGCGCGCGAGAACCCGTCCGGCTATTCCGGCGAGCTCGGGAAGGTCGGGAGCTATGATTTCAGCTCGCCGCGCCAGCGCGCCGAGTCGGCCTCGGGCGAGGCGCAGAAAGCCGGCCGGGAGTTCTCCTCGCTCCAGTCGAACGTGCAGAGCGAGCGTGCCGCCTTCGTCCAGGCCTACGGGGGCATCAAGGTCGGGGTCTCGGTCGAGTCCGGCATGCAGGACGTGCTGACCAAGGTCGCGGCCCTCGAAGGGGCCCTGACCGCGCTCAAGGCCTCCGGGAGCCGCACCGCGGAGTCGGTCCGCACCTGCGCCCAGAAGACCTCCGCGGCCTCGGAGGCCGGGGGTCGGGCCCTCTCCGCGGTCCAGGAGTCCTTCCAGACGACCGGACGGTCCGTCCAGTCCGCCGACCAGACGTACGGGACCTTCCAGACCCTGCGCGGGCAGTACGACGCCTGCGTCGACCCCTACACCCAGCAGGCGTGCCGCTCGGCGGTCGCCGCGCAGGCCTCCTCCGCGAAGGCGTCCTACCTCCCCGACTCCGCGGTGCGCTCGGCCGAGAGCGCCCGGAACTCGACGAAGGAGGCCCGGCAGTCGCTCGCCGCCGCTCAGACCGCGCAGACCCAGGCGGAGAGCGCTCTCTCTTCTCTCGCGCAGGAGGGCCAGTCCGCGCGCTCGCAGTTGAACGCGCTCAAGCAGGACTTCGTCGCGCGCTTCAAGCCGTCCTCCGACCCGAACCAGATCGCCCGCACCCGGGCCTTCGGCGCCATCGTCGAGAAGCTCGGCGCGTTCCTCACGGGCGCCGAGTCGATCCGCACGGGGACGCTCGTCCCCGCGTCCGGGAGTCTCCAGGAAGCGCAGAAGAGCCTGCGCTCCTCCCTGGACGGCGCCTGAGCGCGCCCCGCCTTACGCCGCCCTGTTGAGGACCGGCCGGCGCTCCCCGTCGGGGAACGCCGCGGGCGATTGGCGTTCCTCCGAGGAAAATCTTAGAATCCTCGTCAGAGAAATCTTATGAAGACCAAACCCAAGGCCGCGCCCAAATCTCCCGCGAAGCCCAAGGCGGATCCCATCGCCGTTGCCGCGTCGTCTCTGCAGCGGCCTTCGGCTCCGCCTCCGGCGGCGCAAACGCCGCAGGGACGACCCGAGGGGAGCACGGCGAGCGGATCGCGCAAGCGGGGGCTCTCGGCCGACGAGATGGGCAAGCAGCAGCGCGAGATCTCCGTCTCCGAGTTCTTCACGAAGAACCGGCACCTCCTCGGCTTCGACAACCCGCGCAAGGCCCTGCTCACCGCCGTCAAGGAGGCGGTCGACAACGCCCTCGACGCGAGCGAGGAGGCCGGCATCCTTCCCGAGATCGTCGTGAAGCTCGAGGCGGTCGGCGAGGGGCCGACCCCGCCGCCGATCTCCCAGGCGACGCGCTTCCGGGTCACCATCATCGACTACGGACCGGGCATCGTGCGCCAGCAGATCCCGCGCATCTTCGCGAAGCTCCTCTACGGCTCGAAGTTCCACCGCCTGCGCATGAGCCGCGGCCAGCAGGGCATCGGCATCTCCGCGGCAGGCATGTACGGCCAGCTCACCACCGGCAAGCCGGTCTGCATCATCTCCCGCACCGGCAAGGACGCGCCCGCGCACTACTTCGAGGTGCAGATCGACACCAAGAAGAACGAGCCGCGCATCCTCGAGAAGAAGGAGATCGAGTGGGAGAACCACCGCGGCACCCAGGTGACCCTCGAGCTCGAGGGCCGCTACCAGAAGGGACGCGCCTCGGTCGACGAGTACATGGAGCTCTCCTCCATCGCGAACCCCCACGCGAAGTTCACCTACATCGGGCCCGACGGGGAGACGAAGGTCTATGACCGCAGCATCCACGTGCTGCCCGAGCCGCCGCGCGAGATCAAGCCGCACCCCTACGGCATCGAGCTGGGCATGCTCCTCAAGATGCTCCACGACACGAAGAGCCACTGGCTCTCGGGCTTCCTCTGCTCCGACTTCAGCCGCGTCTCGACGAAGGTCGCCGAGGAGATCTGCAAGCTCGCCGAGCTCAACGCGCACAAGCGCCCCCGCGACGTCATGGGCGTCGACGCCGAGCGGCTCTATAAGGCCATCCAGGCCACGAAGATCATGGCGCCGCCGACCAACTGCCTCTCGCCCATCGGGGAGCGGGCCGTGCTCGCGGGCCTCTACCGCCAGATCAAGGGCGAGTTCTACACCGCCGTCACCCGCCCGCCGGCCGTCTATCGCGGCAACCCCTTCGTCATCGAGGCCGGGCTCGCCTATGGCCGCCCGCCGGAGGCGCTCGCGGCGCAGACCGCCGTGAAGAAGGTCCCGCTCGCCGAGGGCGAGGACCGCGGCGACGACGACAACGAGCTCGCCCGCGTCATCCGCTTCGCCAACCGGGTGCCGCTGCTCTACCAGCAGTCGGCCTGCGCCACCTTCAAGTCCGTGCTGGAGACGACCTGGCGCAACTACGGCGTCTCGCAGTCGCGCGGCGCGCCCCCGGCCGGCCCCATGGTCGTCTTCGTCCACATGGCCTCGGTCTGGGTGCCCTTCACGAGCGAGTCGAAGGAGGCCATCGCCGACTACGACGAGATCCGCAAGGAGATCACGCTCGCCCTGCGCGAGTGCGGCCGGCGCCTGGGCATGTTCCTCAAGCGCCGCGAGCACGCCAAGAGCGAGCACCGCCGGCGCAACATCTTCGAGCTCTACATCGAAGAGGTCGCCGAGGCCTGCAAGCGCCTCAAGGGCGGCAAGCTCGCGGCCGAGAAGCTCAAGAAGGACCTCAACGAGATCGCCAAGAAGCTCACCGGCGGCGAGAAGACCGACGAGCTGCTCGGCATGAAGGGCGGCCCCGAGGGCCTGCCGGACTCCATCATCGTCACCGCCGACGGCGTCGAGGGCTGCGTGCCCGTGTCGGAGCCGCCTCCGTCGGCTCCGACGGAGGCTGCGGCGGTAGTCGAGATCCCCGCGCTCCCTTCGGCGGGCCATAGCGCCGAAGGTCCGTCGCGGAAGGAACACGGATCGCGCGCCGGACACGCCGCGCCCTCGAGCGCGTCAGGGACGGCGCGAGAGGAGAAGGACCTGCGCGCCGCTGCGTCTAAGGCGGCGAAGAAGACGCATGCGAAGGCGTCGAAGAAGGCGGCGCCGAAGAAGGCCGCGAAACCGGCGAAGAAGGCCGGCAAGAAAGCGCCGAAGAAGCCCGCCAAGCGCGGCGGGAAGAGTTAGTGCTCCGACCGGATAATCATGAACGTTTTGGAGGCCCGAGCATGAGACGGATTCAAGGAGCGACGACCGAGGATAGCGGGCCGAGCTATCTGAGGGAGGAGCGACGCGGAAGCCGTCCAGGGGCGGGCCTCCCCTTCCACAATAGTTTCGCTGCCGGAGGCAGCGAAACTTCCCAGATAGGGGCCGGGCGCTTTCGGCCGCCAGCGGCGTTGCTCGTCGCTCAGATACCTAAAGGTATCCTCGCTTCTCGCGCCTTGCCGGACGGCCGAAATCGCCCGGTCAAAACGTCCATAATTATCCGGTCGGAGCACTAGCCATGGCCAAGCTCAGCGTCGAGAAGAAG
This sequence comes from Elusimicrobiota bacterium, assembly GCA_041660925.1. Classification (NCBI taxonomy): domain Bacteria; kingdom Pseudomonadati; phylum Elusimicrobiota; species Elusimicrobiota bacterium. The sequence continues at coordinate 218,800 of JBAZVI010000006.1, read as the reverse complement.
CTCATCGGCCTGGCGGACCTCGTCATCACCGCCGCGGCCCGCAAGAAGGACCCCGCCATCCGCATCCCGGTGCGCGCGCTCTCGAACGTCAAGTTCAACGAGCGCAAGGGGCTCATCGAGATGGGCTCGAACACCCAGATGAGGACCTTCTTCAACGTCGGCATGGCCAAGAAGTTCATGCAGACGATCCTGGTCGCCGACGCGCTCAGCGAGCTCCAGCGCGGCGAGCTGACGACCTCCCTGCGCGAGATCTACTATCGCGCGAAGCACACCATCGCCGACTCGCACGAGAACACCTTCGACGCGCAGGACGAGAGCGACCCCATCATCGAGGACCTGGAGGTCGGGCTCGAGGCGCTGCGCGAGGAGCTGCACGTGCGCGCCGAGAACGGCGGCACGGTCATCGGCCCGCTCGTCCTCGAGGACGACGGGGACAAGGTGGACTGCGCGCGCCTGGGCAAGGGCGGCTACTCGGTGCCCTCCATCGTGGAGGAGGAGTACGTGCGCATCCGCAAGTGCACCGCCGACTTCGTGCTCCTCGTCGAGAAGGGCACGCAGTGGAACCGCCTCGCCGAGGACAAGTTCTGGAAGAAGTACAACTGCATCCTGCTCACCGGCAACGGCCAGCCTCCGCGGGGCGTGCGCCGCCTCGCCCGGCGTCTGCACGAGGAGAAGCGCCTGCCCGTCTACGTCCTCGTCGACAACGACCCCTGGGGCTACTACATCTACTCGGTGGTGAAACAAGGGTCCATCAACCTCGCCTTCGAGAGCCAGCGCATGGCCATCCCGCACGCCAAGTTCATCGGCCTCTCGAGCGCGGACCCCGAGCGCTACAGCCTGCCGCGCAACGTGGGCATCAAGCTCAACGAGAAGGACGTCTCCCGCGCCAAGGAGCTGCTCAACTATCAGTGGTTCCAGAAGAAGGAGTGGCAGGTCGAGATCAAGCGCATGCTCTCCAGCGGCCTCAAGTACGAGCTCGACGCCCTCGCCAACAAGGACTTCCAGTATTTAACCAAGACATACCTGCCGAAGAAATTAAAGGAGAAAGACTGGTTGGACTGAGGAACAGTGTTCCTTACTGTCCTCCCCCACGGGGAGGGCAGGGTGGGGGCGAATCTTAATCGCGAAGTCCCCGCGATTGCCCAGGACCAGGGCAGGGTGGGGGCGAAGTAAAGCAGAAGGCCCGCGCGAGCGGGCCTTCCATTTTATTGGTCCTAATCTCCCAAACCCTCCCTCGAGGGGGAGGGGGAACAATGGTTCGCCCCCACCCTGCCCTCCCCGCCGGGGAGGACAGTGGGGAAGGGGCTGCACCCTGATTAATTTTTAGAAGGGAACGCCGCACTGAGGAAATTGGACCCCGTAGACGGGTCCCAGACCAGGGTGCCGTTCTGGTCGGTGCGCAGCACCTGGGCGCCGACGGCCGCGAGGCGGGTCAGCGCGTCCGTCGTGGGATGTCCGTAGCTGTTCTTCCCGACCGAGATGTAGGCGCGCTGGGGGCGCACGAAGGCGAGGAACTCCTTCGTCGAGGAGCGCGCGCTGCCGTGATGTCCCACCTTGAGGACCTGGGCGTGCAGGGCGGTCCCGTACTGGGAGACGAGGCGGGCCTCCACCTCCGTCTCCGCGTCGCCCGTCAACAGCAGGGAGTTCCCTCCGTAGGCGATCTTGAGGACGATGGAGCAGTTGTTGACCGAGGAGCCGTCTCCGCCGCTGCGGACGGGGCTCGGGCAGGAGCTGAGCACGCGGACCTGCACGCCCGCCGACCAGGAGAGGGCGTCGCCGGGCGCCGGGTACGCGGTCGTGCAGCCGAGCTCGGCCGCGGCCTTGGCGCGCACGGTCTCGTCGCCGCTGGCGCTGCTGTTGTCCATGCGGGTGTCGTAGAAGTGGTCGACCTGCAGGGAATCGAACGCGTACTTGAGCCCGTTGTAGTGGTCGGAATGGGGGTGGGTGAGCACCACGTGCGAGAGCCGCTGGACGCCGCGCTCCGTCAGGAAGCGGCGCAGGGCCGAGATCGTGGGGCCGCCGTCGATGAGGGCGTTGCTCCCGTCCGGGAGCTCGAAGTAGGTCGCGTCGCCCTGTCCGACGTTGATGAAGAAGACGCGCAGGCCTCCGAAGCTGACCTGGACGTCTCCGGAGGGGAGGACGACCGCGGCGGGGGCCTCGGGCTCGGGGACGGCCGAGGGGTCGAAGAGGGTCGCCGAGGAGAGGGGGTCGCGGGCGGCGACCTCCTCGAGCGTCTGGGCGGGGAGGGGGAGCGCGAGGAGAGCGCAGAAAAGCGCTCCGAGAGCGGCGCGCGCGATGCGGCGGATGTCGGCTGCCGTCATGTCCCCTCCTGCGATAGTTTAACGGTCCGGCGCGCGGTTCTAAGGGTCCGTGGGCCTAGGTTCATCTTGAAGCGAAGGGCCCATGCCGGATAGGCCCAAAGTCCTACGCGTCCCCGCGGGCGCCCGCGCGCCCCTTTGTCACGCGCGCGCCAATTATGTTATGAGTATGCGCATATGAGCACTACAACCACGCTTCGACGCACCTCGCTCAACGCGATCCAGCGGGCGGCCGGCGGCCGCATGGTGGACTTCCACGGCTGGGAGCTCGCCGTGCAGTTCTCGAGCATCCTGCAGGAGCACCATGCCGTGCGCAAGGCCGCCGGCATGTTCGACGTCTCCCACATGGGCCAGGTCACCATCGAGGGCCCCCAGTCCCTCGCCTTCCTGCAGAAGGTGAGCGCCAACGACGCCGGGCGGCTCAAGATCGGCGACGCGATGTACTCCCATCTGCTCAACCCCCGCGGCGGGCTCGTCGACGACGTCATCTTCTCCAAGCTCGGCGACGAGCGCTGGTTCATGGTCGTCAACGCGGCGACCGCCGACAAGGACTTCGCCTGGCTGAGCGCGCAGGCCGCCGGGATGTCGGTCCAGCTCGAGAACCGCAGCGACTACTACGGCATGATGGCGCTGCAGGGGCCGATGGCGGAGCGCATCATGGCGTCGGTCTCGCCCGCGGCGGCGAAGCTCAAGCGCTTCGGCGCCCACGAGCTCGACCTCTACGGCCAGAAGTGCCTCATCACCCGCACCGGCTACACCGGCGAGGACGGCTTCGAGGCCATCGTGCCCAACGAGATCGCCTCGCGCGTCTGGGAGACGCTCATGGTCAACGGCGCCTCCTACGGCCTGCTTCCCTGCGGGCTCGGCTGCCGCGACACGCTCCGGCTCGAGGCCGGCTACCTGCTCTACGGCAGCGACGTCGACGACGAGCATACCTCCTTCGAGGCGAACTACGGCTGGGTGGTGAAGCTCGCGAAGGGCGACTTCATCGGCAAGCCCGCGCTCGAGAAGCAGCAGCGCGAGGGGCTCAAGCGCAAGCTGCTCGGAGTGAAGCTCACCGAGCGCGGCGTGCCCCGCCCCGGCGCCCCCGTCCTGCTCGGAGAGGAGAAGCTCGGGACGCTCACGAGCGCGACCTTCTCCCCGACGCTCCAGGCCGGCATCGGCGTCGGCTACATGAACCGTCCCGACCTCGCGGCCGGGACGAAGGTCCAGATCGAGCTGCACGGCCGCCGCTTCGCGGCCGAGATCGCCGCGGTGCCGTTCTACAAGCGCCCGAAATAGGAGAGAACATGGCCAACCCCGAATCCTGCCGCTACATGCCGTCCCACGAGTGGGCCGCCCGTGAGGGCGACCAGGTCCGCGTCGGCCTCTCGGACCACGCGCAGAAGGAGATCACGGACGTGGTCTTCGTCGACCTCCCGAAGGTCGGCCGCACGGTCAAGAAGGGCGAGGTCCTCGCCGCCGTCGAGTCGGTGAAGGCCGCCTTCGACTTCTACGCGCCCGTCTCCGGAGAGGTCGTCGCCGTCAACGCCGACCTCGCGGGCAACCCGGCGCTCGTCAACCAGTCCCCGCACGAGAAGGGCTGGTTCGCGGCGATCAAGCCGGCGGACCCGAAGGAACTCGAATCCATGATGGACCACAAGGCCTATCAGGAGTTCCTGAAGACCGCCGCTCATTAGTCGAGAATCCCTGCGGGATTCCCGCTGGGGTAATAAAAATCGTTCCCGGAACATGCGAGGAAGGATGACGAGTATTCCCGCAGGCGAAAATCTCCATCGGGAGATTTTCGCCTGATGGCCAACGAGATCAAGCTCTTCGAGGCCGCTCCGTCGCTGAAGAACTGGCCGCTGCCGCTGGCGGGGGGGGCGCTGCTCCTCGTCACGGGGATCAGCCTCGTCCTGCTCGAGGCCGTCGCTCCGTCGACGGGCGGGGTCCTGGCCGTGCTCGGCTTCGGCGCCGTCGCCTATCCGGCCATGCGCGCGGCCAACAGCACCTACGTCGTCACGAACACCCGCATCCTCGTGCGCGTGCGGCCCTGGCCGCGCGTCGACTCCGAGGCCCCGCTCCTCGCCCTGCGCGAGGTCCGGGTCCGGCAGACCGCGCTCCAGCGCCAGCTCGGCGTCGGGGACCTCGAGCTCGAGACGACCGCGGGGGCGATCCTCTTCGAGGGCGTCGAAGACCCCGAGCACCTGCGCGAGCGGGTCCGCGCCCTCAAGTAGGCCTCCGCGTGCGCGCCTACCGCCTCGAGACGCCGCCCCTCGACGCCGCGGCGCAGATGGCGGCCGACGAGACGATCCTGGAGTCCGCGGGTCCCGATGCCTGCTTTCTTCGGCTCTACCGCTGGGAGGGCCCTGCGCCCCACGGAGTCACCTTCGGCTTCTCCCAGCGCTGGGAGGACGCTCTCTCGGCGGTCCGCCAGCGCTATCCGGCCGTGACCTTCCCCGTGGTCCGGCGCATGACCGGCGGCGGCGTGGTCTTCCATGACGGGGACCTCACCTTCTCCTTCGTCTTCCCGTGGGAGCGGCTCATCGGGCCGCTGGCGCTCTACAAGAGCATCCACCGGGGCGTGATGGCGGGGCTGCGCGGGGTCGGGGTCCAGTCCGGGCTCTGGGAGCCCGCGGCGAAGCCCGCCGCCGGCCTGCAGGAGCGATGCTTCCCGAGTCCGGTGCCGATGGACCTGACGCTGTCCGACGGGGAGAAGATCCTCGGCGGCGCGCTGCGCCGGCGCCGCGGGATCGGGCTCTACCAGGGCTCGCTGCGGCCCGAGCGCCTCGGCCTGCCGCGGGAGGCGCTGGAGCGCGGCGTCGAGGAGGGACTGTCGCTGCAGTGGCGCACCCTCTTCGAGCCGTGCCCGCTGGCCCCGGCGGCGGCCGCCGCCGTCGAACGGCTCGCGCGCGAGCGCTACGGGCGGGACGATTGGAACAGACGGAGATGACTCGCATGGAGGAAGCATGAAAGCGTTCGTGCTGTGCCGGCTTTCCGCCGGCCTCGAGCAGAAGGCCATCGCGCAGATCCGCACCATCAAGGGCGTCAACGAGGTCTTCCTGACCTTCGGGTCCTGGGACGCCATCCTGACGGCCGAGTGCGACACCCTCGACAAGATCAGCGGACTCATCGTCCGCGAGGTCCGCGGGATCCACGGGGTCCAGGCCACCGAGACCCTCGTCACCACCAACCTTTAGGAGTCCGTCCGAGTAATAGCGTCCATGCCGGTCGCGCGCTGTCGGAGCGAGCCGAGGCGCATCGGAGCGCGCAGGCCTGAAGGCCTGTAAGCTCCGAGCGGCGAAGGCGCAGCCCGATAGCGCGCGACCCGCCTCTCCATCGCAGCTATCTGGGAAGGCGGGAGGCCCGATATCGGGAAATCGCCGCGTTGCTTCGCGCTCAGATAGCTTCGGCTATCCTCGCTTGTCGCGCCTTGCGCTTTCCTCAATCTCGGGCCTCCGGCACGGGCGATATTACTCGGACGGACTCCTGGGCGGGGCTCCCCGACGGGGATCCCCGGGTGCTTGGGAGGCCGTGCGTCTCCGAAGCCCCCGTCGGGGTCCCCGTCGAGGACCCCGACGCGTCGTGCAGACGGCGCGGTTTTTGTGGTAAACTGAGGACGAGAGGAACGAGACATCATGTACGAAGAAGAGGAGCCCAGCGTCATCCCGGAGTTGACGGACCCCAAGGACAAGCTCATCCTCATCGTCGACGACGACGAGAGCATCCTCGACCTCCTCGAGCACGTCGTCAAGAAGGAGGGGTTCCGCGTCGAGCGCGCGGCCGACGGGCAGGAGGCCATCCGCAAGGCCGAGGCCCTCATGCCCAACGCCATGATCCTCGACTTCATGCTGCCCGGCCTGGGCGGCTTCGAGGTCCTCAAGAGCCTCCAGATGTGCGACGCGCGCTCCATCCCGGTGATCATCATCACGGGCCGCCGCATCGACCGGCAGACCGTCGAGATGGTCCGCCAGGAATCGAACGTCCGCGAGTTCATCGAGAAGCCCATCAAGCCGGCCGTGCTCTCCTCCGTCCTGCACCGCATGCTCCAGACCCGGCCGCCCGAGATCTCCCGCAAGACCGATCGCGGGCCGCTCTCCAGCGACTGGTAAGTGCCGAACTCGCCCCTCCTCCGACGCCTCCTGCTCGCCGCGGCGGCCGCCGCCGCCGTCTACGCGATGGTCTGCGCGGACCTCGCTCTGCGCGCCCGCTCCGCCTGGCTCGAGGGCGAGAAGTACATGGAGTGGAACGCCCGCCCCGAGCTGAAGAAGGCCTTCTGCGAGTCGGAGTTCGCGCGCGCGAAGGCCGGGCTCGACGCCGAGAAGGCGGCCGGGCGCATGGGCGAGCCCGAGTACCGGCAGCGCCTCGAGCTCGAGCGCTTCCGCGCCGACGAGGCCGTCCTCGAGAGCTCGAGCAAGCTCGCCTACCACTGGTACAAGACCGCCGTCGAGCTCTTCTCCCCGCCCGAGAGCCGCTGGGTGACGCGCTCGCGCGCGCGCATGGCCGAAGCGAAGGCGCTCTGGGTCGCCGAGCTCCGCGCCCGCAAGATCCCCTTCGAAGACTACATGCTCGAGTGAAGCGCGGGAAGCGGCTCTCCTCCGCCGCCTCCCTCGCCCGAGCGTCCCTCGGACTCCTCCTCGCTCCCTTCTCCCTCGCCGTCCTCTTCGCCGCCTGCGCCGCCTTCGCGCGGCTCGCCGCCCGGCCCGGCGCCTCCGCGTGGTTCCTCGCCGGCTTCGTCGGCTACGCGGTCCTCTACGCGGCGAACGTCGCGCGGCTGAGGCCCCTCTACGTCCTGGCGCACGAGACCACGCACGCCCTCGCGGCCTGGATGGGGGGCGGGAAGGTGTTCGCCATCTCCGTGAAGGGCGAGAGCGGGCACGTCGACCTCTCCCACTCGAGTCCCTTCGTCGCCCTGGCGCCCTACTGGGTGCCGCTCTACGCGCTCCTCTCGGTCCTGGTCTACCGCCTGCTGCTGTGGTCCGGGCCGCCCCCGCACGCGCGCGAGGCCTTCCTGGCGCTCATGGGCGCGGCGCTCTCCTTCCACCTCATGCATACGGCGGAGTCCCTGTGGGTCACGCGCCAGGGCGACCTCGAGGAGGCCGGAACGACGCTCTCGCTCTCGCTGATCCTCCTGCTCAACGGCCTGCTGCTGCTGGCGGCCCTGACCTGCCTCTTCCCGCGCACGGTGTCCTTCGGCGGCGAGCTCGCGCGGGCCGCCGGGTGGGCGGCCTCGTTCTGGCGCCTGCTCGCGTCGGGAGGGGAAGCGCTCGTCCGCGTCCTGAGGAGCGCCGCGCGATGACGCCCGAGCTGCGCCGCGAGCTGCTGCGCAAGATCTTCCACTTCCTCAGTCTCGTCTACCTCGCGGCCTTCCTCCTTCTGGGCCGGGGGACGACGCTCGTCCTGCTCGGGCTCTGGATCCTCGTCGAGGGCGGACTCGAGCTCGCCCGTCTCGCGCGGCCCGGCCTCAACGAGGCGCTCATGCGCGTCTTCGGGGGCATCCACCGCGAGAAGGAGTCCGCGCAGGTCAGCGGCGTCTTCTGGACCTCTCTGGGCTGCTGGCTCAGCGTGCTGTGCTGGGGGGCTCGTCCGGAGGCCGTGACGGCGGGTCTCTGCTGCCTCGCCTTCGGCGACGCCGCCGCGGCGCTCGTCGGGCGCCGCTTCGGACGCACGCGCCTGCGCAGCGGCAAGACGCTCGAGGGCACCCTCGCCTGCTTCGCCGCCTGCCTGCTCTCCTGCGCCGCGGCGGGGCTGCGCGGACCGGCGCTCCCCGCGGCGGCGGCGGTCGCGGCCCTCGTGGAGCTCCTTCCCGTCCCCGTCGACGACAACCTCTGGCTCTCCTTCCTCCCCGCCGGGACCGTCTTCCTGCTCCTGTCCCGGGGCGCTCCGGGCTTTTAGGAAAAGATACAATACGCGCGTATGCTGCACCCCCCGCGCTCGCGCGCCGCGCGCATCCTTCTGCGCGTCATCGGTTCCGGCATCTTCCTGGCGCTCCTCGCCGCCGGCACGGGCTTCTATCTGCTCCAGCGCTACGTCACTCCGGAGTGGCTGCAGTCGGTCATCACCGCCCAGCTCCAGCAGACCTTCCAGCGGCCCGTGCACATCCGACGGGTCTCGGTGGTCCTGCAGCGCGGCATCCGCGTCGACGGCCTCGTCGTCTCCGAGGACCCCGCCTTCCCGGGAGAGACCCTCCTGTCCAGCGAGGCGCTCCTCATCGGCTACAAGGTCGGGGCCCTCCTGCACGGGCGCCTGGAGCTCTCCTCCGTGCAGCTCGTGAGCCCCCGCATCGAGCTCGTCCGCCGCGCGGACGGGACCTGGAACATCGAGGGTCTTCTGCATCGGCCGGCCCCGCCGAGGGGCCTGCTCGCGCTGCCGCCGCTGCAGTCCGCCGACGAGCTCCGCATCGAGGACGGGGAGCTCCGCGTCCGCGACCTCGCGCGCGGGCGAAGCTACCGCATCGAGGCCCTGCGCGCCGCGCTCGACGACGTGAGCTCCCAGAAACCGTTCCCCGTCGAGGCCGACTTCCGCAGCGCCAGCGTCGCGGGGGGACGCCGCATCGACGCCGACGTCTCCTTCTCCGGCGTGGTCTCCCTGGCCGGCCTGAGTCGTCCGGAGGCCTACGTCGCGGCCAAGCGGATCCTCGTGAAGGCGGGGGGGAGGACGCTCGAGCTCTCCGGCTCCCTGCGGGACCTCGACGCGCCGCGCCTCGAGCTGCGCGCCAAGCTCCCGCCCATCGACAGCGCCTGGCTCTCCGCGATGCTTCCCGTGCCCCCCGGACTCTCCCTGCCGGGCGGGGCGCTGCGTCTGAAGCTCTCGGCCCCGGCTTCCCCGCTGCCCGTCTTCGAGCGCCCCTACGTCCTCGAGCAGCTCGAGGGCGACCTGGGCTTCGGCCGCCTCTTCGTGCGCGGACGCTTCGAGGGGCTCGGCTCGGGCAAGGCGACCGTCTCCATGCGCGGGCTCGAGCTCTCGCGCGCGGCGGCCTGCTGGAGGCCGTGGGCCGCGAAAGCCCCGCGCGGGACGCTGAGCGGGAGCGTGAGCTTCTCCGGAGCCGTCTCCTCTCCCTCCGTGAGCGCCCTCGCGCTCGATCTCCGCGAGTTCGGCCTTCGCATCTCGAGCGGCCAGGCCATCGCGCGCGTGGACCTCTCGCTGAAGGGCGCGCGCGAGATGCGCGACCTCGAACTCGTCGTGCGGGGGGGGAGCTACGTCGGGCTGGGCAACGAGTTCTCCGACGTCCGCGTGGCCGCGCGCATCCGCGACGGGGACCTGGACATCCGCGAGCTTCAGGCCACCTGGAGGAACGCGCGCGCGAAGGCCGTCGGCTGCGTCCGGCGCCTGACGAGCCCGCGGGAGGTGGTCTTCGACGCGACGATCGACCGCCTGCGCACCGACGAGCTCTACGCGGGCATCGAGAAGAGCATCGCACTCCAGCACGCCGTCTCCGGCAGCGCGCCGTCCTCGGGTCCCTGGGCGCGGGTCTTCAAGCACGCCATCCCCCGGCGTTTCCCGGACCTCCGCGGCCGCATCCGCGTCGCCAACGCCGTCAGCCCGAACTTCGACACCCAGAACCTCGAGCTCCTCCTCGATCTCAAGGACATCCAGCGCGGCCTCCGGCACGTCAACGGCCGCTTCCGCGCCGCCTTCGGGCCCGGACGCGTCACCAACGTGCAGTCGGTGCGCGAAGCCCATCGGGTGCTCAACGTCCTCCTCCTGCCCTTCACCTACATGCACGAGATGAACGCCAAAGCCGTCATGAGCCTCGACACGGCCACGCCGAAGACCCTGGACTTCAACCGCGTCTTCGGCGACTTCTCCGCGCGCGACGGGGCGGTGGACGTCCACCTCCTCAACGTCGACGGCCCGCAGTTCGTCGGCTACTCGGACGGGGACGTCGACTTCTCGAAGGAGCGCATCGCCGCCAAGGTGCTCATGCGCCTGACCAAGTCGCGCGGCCAGCTCCCCGACCGGCTCGTCGACACCACGGGACGCCCCTCCATCGAACTCCAGCTCTCCGACGACCTCAACAAGCCGTCCGCGAACATCACCCTGCGCAAGATGGGCAGCTCGGACATCGAGGACGCCCTCGCGCTCGGGATGAAGCGCATCGCTCCCCTGGACCCCCTTGCCGGTGGGCTCTGCGGGGAGGGGAAGGAACGATGATGAACAAGCTCGACGTCCTCGGACTCCTGCAGGAGCACGGCGCCATCGAGGAGGGGCACTTCCGTCTGCCCTCCGGCCTGCACAGCCCCATCTTCATCCAGACCGCGTCGGTGATGCAGTATCCCTACATCGCCCAGCGCATCGCGCGGGCCATGAGCGCGCGCTTCCCCTCTCCCGTCGACGTCGTGCTCGCCCCCGCCGTGGGCGGGGTCGTCGCGGGACAGGAGATCGCGCGCCTGCGCCGCTGCCGCTCCATCTTCGCCGAGCGCGTGAACGGGGAGATGCTCCTGCGCCGCGAGTTCAAGATCACTCCGGGAGAGCGCGTGCTGGTCGTCGAGGACGTCCTCGCGACCGGGCACCTGGCCGGGGCGGTCGTCGAGCTCGTGCGCGCCTACGGCGGGAAGGTGGTGGGCATCGCCGCCATCCTCGACCGCTCCACCGCGGCCCTGCCGCTCGGCGTCCCGGTGCGGGCGCTCGTGACCTATCCGGTGCAGGTGATGCCGCCCGACACCTGCGAGCTCTGCGCGCGGCGGGTGCCGTTCTCCCGGCGCGGGGCGCTGGACATCCTCGACGACCTCGGGACTCCTTGAGGGACCAGAGACCGCTCCGCCTCCTCTGCCTCTGCCAGGCCGCGCTCGTCGCCGGCCACGCCCTCTCGTTCCCGTTCTTCGCCCTCTACCTGACCCGCGTGCGGGGCCTGCGCCCCGGCGAGGTCGGAGTCATCATGGCCCTGAGCATGCTCGCCGCGGCGGCGGGCTTCGCCTGGGGCGGCTCGATCTCCGACGGCTACGGACGGGTCCGGGTCATGCTCTGGTCGCTCTCCCTGCGCGCGGTCCTCTCCGCGGCGCTGGCCGCCGCGCTCGCCCTCGCGCTGCCCGTGACGGCCCTCCTCGCCCTCCACGCGCTCTCCGGCCTCGTCGGGAACACCTTTCCCTCCGCGGTGCGCAGCTGGGTCGCGGACAACCGTCCTTCGCGCGAGCGGGTCGAGGCCTACGGCTGGCTCCGCATGGCCGGGAACCTCGGCTGGGCGCTCGGCCCCGCGCTCGGCGGCGCGCTGGCCGCGGTCTCGTATCAGGCCATGTTCCTGGCGACCTCTTTCGTCTTCGCCTTCTGCGCCGTCGCGGTGAGACTCTCGCTGGGGGCCTCCGAGGAGCCGAAGCCGGGCGCGACCTTCTCCCCTGCCGGACTCCTCGCCCCGGCGCGGGACCGCCGCTACCTCTTCTTCACCGTCTGCGCCTTCCTCATCGCCGTGGTCATGGCCCAGCTCATCGCCCCGCTCTCGATGCACGCGGCCCGCTACGGCGGCCTCGACGAACGGCGCGTCGGACTCCTCTACTCGCTCAACGGGCTGATCGTCGTGCTCGCACAGTGGCCGGCCGCGCGGCTCATCGGACGCGGGCGCCTGAGCATCGCGCTCGCCTCCGGCTGCGTCCTCTACGCCCTGGGCTACGCCTCGGCGGGCTTCGCCGGCGGGTTCGCCGCTTTCGCCGCCTCCATCCTCCTCGTCTCCGTCGCGGAGGTCACGACCTCCCCGGCGCTGCAGGCCCTCTCGGCCAACCTCGCCCCCGCGCGCGAGCGGGGACGCTATCTCGGCTTCAGCGGCCTGATGGAGTGCCTGGGCTGGGCCGTCGGCCCGCTCCTGGGCGGCGCGCTGCAGCAGGCGCTGAGCCCGCGCTGGCCCGCCGCCCCCTGGCTCTGCGTCGCCGCGCTCGGGCTCGTCGCGGGGGCGGGCTTCCTCGCGGTGCGCCGGCGCCTGACCCCCGAGGAGGAGGGCGCCCCGGCGGCCTTGGCCGCCGAGCCCGCCCCGCAGGAAGCCTAGAGTGCCTACAATAATTCCCGCAGGCCTGGGAGGCCCGAGTCTGAGACGAGGTCGAGGCGCGACGAGCGCGCATAGCGTGAGCTATGTAAGCGAGGAGCAACGAAGAGATCGGCCGGAATCGGGCCTCCCGAAGGGCGGGCGGCTTTCGGTCGCCGGCGGCGTTGCTCGTCGCTCAGATAGCGCACGCTATCCTCGCTCCGTCGCGCCTTGCCGGCAAGCCGAAATCCATCCCGCCCAGGTCTGCGGGAATTATTTTAGGCACTCTTAGGAGGAACGCCATGATCGACCGCTACACCCGGCCGGAGATGTCGGCGCTGTGGACGCCCGAAGCGCGCCTGCGCCGCATGATGGACGTCGAGACGGCCCTCCTGGAAGCCCTCGCGCCGGAGAAGCGCATCCCCGCCGCGCAGCTGCGCGTCCTGCGCCGCGCGCTCGAGCGCCCGCTCGAGGCCGAGGTCCTGCGCCGCGAGCGCCGCAGCGCGCACGACGTCGTCGCCATGATCGAGACCGTGAGCGCGCGCCTTCGCGGGCGGGCGCCGGCCGTCGCGCGCTATCTCCACTACGGCCTCACCTCTTCCGACGTCCTCGACACCGCCCTGGCCCTTCAGCTCCAGGACTCGGCGGACCTCCTCCTCGAGGGCCTCGAGCGCTGCCGCCGGGCGGTCGCGAAGCTGGCCCGCCGTCATCGCCGCACCTGGATGGCGGGGCGCACGCACGGGGTGCACGCCGAGCCCATCACCTTCGGCTTCAAGCTCGCCGGCTGGCACGCCGAGCTGCGCCGCTGCGTCGAGCGTCTGCGCGCCGCGCGCCGCGCGGTCTCCTACGGGAAGCTCTCCGGAGCGGTCGGGATGTACACCCAGCTGCCGCCGTCCCTCGAGGCGCGCGTCTGCCGCCGCCTCGGGCTGCTCCCCGAGACGGCCGCGACCCAGGTCGTCCCCCGCGACCGCCACGCGGAGTTCTCCCACGCCCTCGTGCTCGCCGGCTGCGCGCTCGAGCGCTTCGCCGTCGAGGTCCGCCACCTCCAGCGCACGGAGGTCCTCGAGGCGGAGGAGCCGTTCGGCCGCGGACAGAAGGGCTCCTCGGCCATGCCGCACAAGCGCAACCCCGTCCTGAGCGAGAACATCTGCGGCTGCGCGCGCCTGCTGCGCGGCTACCACGCGTCCATCCTCGAGGACTGCGCGCTCTGGCATGAGCGCGACATCAGCCATTCCTCGGTCGAGCGCGTCGCCCTCGTCGACGCGCTGCTCCTGCTCGACTTCATGCTCCACCGCTTCGCGCGCGTCCTCGAGGGCCTCGTGGTCCATCCCGAGCGCATGCGCGCGAACCTCGAGTCCTCGCGCGGTCTCGCCTTCAGCCAGAAGGTCCTCCTCGCCCTCGTGGAGAAGGGACTGGCCCGTACCGAGGCCTACGCGATCGTCCAGCGCTGCTCCTTCGAGACCTGGCGCTCCGGCGCGCCCCTCCAGGAGAGCCTCGCCCGGGACCCGGAGCTCCGGAGCCGTCTCTCAGAGCGCGCGCTGGCGGCCTGCTTCGACCTGCGGGCGCGCGAGCGCGCCTCCGACGCCGTTCTGCGCCGCGGCGGCCTGATTTGAGAAGGGAACTCGTCGGTCGCAGCCGCGCCAGCACCCATCGGGGAGGACGTCCATGAACGCCGAAGCCCAGCCGCTCACGCTCAAGCTCAAGCCGCGCGAGGAGGACCGGATCTTCGGCGGACACCTCTGGGTGTTCTCCAACGAGCTCCAGGCGGTGCCGAAGACCGAACCCGGCGTCGAAGCCGAGCTCGTCACCGCGGGAGGCCGCCGGCTCGGTCGCGGCTTCTACAACCCGCACAGCCTCATCGCCTTCCGCTTCCTGACCCGGCGCGAGGAGGCCTTCGACGCCGACTTCTTCCGCGGGCGGCTCGAGCGCGCCCTGGCCCTGCGCCGCCGGCTCATGCCCGGCGGGGAGTCCTTCCGGCTCTGCTTCGGGGAGTCGGACGGGCTGCCGGGCCTCGTGGCCGACAAGTTCGGCGAGTATCTCGTGCTGCAGGTGCTCTCGGCCGGGATGGACCGCTGCCTGCCGCAGGTCCTCGAGGCCCTCGAGGGGCTGCTGCACCCGAAAGGGATCCTGCTCAAGAACGACCATCCGTCCCGCGCTCTCGAAGGCCTCAAGGCCGAGGTCCGCGTCGTCGCCGGAGAGGTCCCCGAGAAGACCGTCATCGAAGCGGACGGGCTCAAGTACGCGGTGACCCTCAGCGGGTCCTCTCAGAAGACCGGCTTCTACTTCGACCAGCGGGAGAACCGGCTCTTCCTCTCCCCGTACCTCAAGGACCGGGTCGTGCTCGACCTGCACTGCTTCACCGGGGCGTTCGCGCTGAGCGCGGCCCGCGCGGGGGCGAAGAAGGTCCTCGGCCTCGACAGCTCGGGTCCGGCCATCGAGCTCGCCCGCGAGAACGCGGCGCTCAACGGCCTCGAAGGGACCTGCTCGTTCGACGAGGGGGACGCGGAGGGGGTGCTCGCGAACTTCGCCATCGGAGGACAGGCGCTGAAGCCCGACGTCGTCCTCGTCGACCCTCCGAGCTTCGTGCGCTCGCGCAAGCATCTGTCCTCCGCCCTGCGCGCCTACACCCGGCTCAACGCCGCGGCGCTCAAGTGCCTCTCGTCGGGCGGGCTGCTCGCGACGAGCACCTGCTCGCACCACGTCACGCGCGAGTTCTTCCTGGAGATGCTGCGCGGAGCCGCCGCCAAGGCCGCGCGGCCCTGCCGGCTCATCGCCCTGCGCGGACAGGGGGGGGATCACCCGGTGCTCCTCTCCATGCCGGAGACCGAATACCTGAACTTCGCGCTGCTCGAGGTTCTTTGAGCGAAGACGCCCGGGACCCGGGCGACTGGGTCCCCGAGACTCCCGAGATCGCGGAGCTCCTCGAGGTCGCCGAGCGCGAGGGGATGGCGCGCCGGGAGACCCACGAGGCGGTCTACGACCGTCCGCTCGAGGACCGCGTCGCCGCCGGGCTCGCCGTCGACGGCCTCCGCTACGAGGGGGAGTCGCGCGAGCGGGGCGAGCCGATGCGCGTGTTCAGCGCCCCGAGCAACGAGTCCCGGTTCCGTCCCGGCGCGCGCCTGCGCCTGAGCCACGGAGACCCCCGCCGTCCCGTCGCCCGCTTCGAGCTGGTCCACGACCGCCGCGACGCGTCGGGCTACCGCTTCGTCCTCTCGGGAAGCGTGGAGGACCCCGCCGTCCTCGAGTCCTCCGAGCCCTGGGTGCTCGACGAGGACGTCTTCGACCTCCTCGACCTCCAGCGCGAGATCCTGCGCTGCGCCGAGCGCGTCGGCCTCGACGCCTGGCTCTCCGGAGGGGAGTCCGAGGAGGAGCCTCCCGCGGGTGGGCCCTCCTCCCCGTACGCCGAGGGGCTCGAGGAGAGCGCCCGCGCGGCCTTCTCCTGCGCCCTCGGCTGCCGCGCGTGGGCCGCGGTGCAGGGGCCGCCCGGGACCGGCAAGACGCACCTGCTCGCGCGCCTCGCGCTCCACCTCGCGCGGGAGGAGGGCGCGCGGGTCCTCGTGACCGCCGTCTCTCACCAGGCCATCCACAACGCGCTCGGGGAGGTCTTCTGGACCGCGCGCCGTCTGCGCGCGGAGCACCCCGGCCTCGAGGAGTTCATCGGGGAGTCCCTCTTCAAGCTCGGCGCCTCGCGCGGCCACAACGAGGGCCTGCCGGAAGGCGTGCGCCCCGCCCTGCGGCTGCCCAAGCGCCCGGGAGGGCTCATCGCGGGCGCGACGGTCTACGCCGCCGCCCAGCAGGCCTCCGACCTTTCCGCGGGGCGTCCGCCCTACGACGTCGTCCTCTTCGACGAGGCGGGGCAGGCCCCGCTCGGGCTCGCCCTCGGCGCGCGCCTGCTCGGCCGGCGGACGGTCTTCATCGGCGACGACGCCCAGCTTCCGCCGGTGGTGGAATCCTCGTCGTACGACGGGGACGAGCCGCCGCCGCGGGTCTCCGTGATGTCTCATCTGCGCCGCCGCTACGGCGACCCGCCCATGCTCGCGCGCACCCGGCGCCTGAACCGGGAGCTCTGTTCGGTCGTCAGCGACCTCTTCTACGGCGGACGCCTCGAGCCGACCGCCGAGGCCGCCCCCCGCGTCCTGACGCTCGGGCGGCGTCCGGCGCCGGGCTTCGACGAGGTCCTGCGGCCGGAGAACGCGCTCGTCTTCGTGGACGTCCCGCACGAGGAGTGCCGCTCCGTCTCCGAGAAGGAGGCGCTGTGGGCCGCCGCGCTCGCGCGCGAGGCCGCGCGCTGCGGGCTGCCGCCCGAGGGGATCGGGATCATCGCGCCCTACCGCGCGCAGTGCAACCGCGTGCGCTTCCTGCTCGAGGGGACGCGCACGCTCTGCGCGACGGTCGAACGCTTCCAGGGACAGGAGCGCGAGATGGTCGTGCTCTCCCTGACGAGCTCGAAGCCGGCCTACCTCGCGCGTCTCGCCGGCTTCCTCTTCGATCCCAACCGCCTCAACGTCGCCCTCAGCCGCGCGCGCACGAAGGTCGTCGTGCTCGGCGCGCGCAAGGCCCTCTCCCTCGCGGTCGAGGGCGCCGAGGCCGACGCGCCCTACGCCGCGGGCCTGCGCGTCTTCCAACGCCTCCTCGAGCGCGCGAAAGCGGTGGACGGCTCCCGCCTCCCGGCCGCGCCGAAGGAGGCGCCCGCGCCGGAGGCCGCGCCTCCCGCCGGGAGCCCGGCCGCCTTCGAGCCCGGGGAAGGGGTCGAGCACGGCCGTCACGGCCGGGGCATCGTCCTGCGCCGCTCGCTCCAGCTCGTCGACGGAGAGGAGGAGTGGGTCCTCGAGGTCCGCTTCGGGGACGGCGGGACGCGCAGCATCCTCCCGCGCCTCTGCGACCCGCCGTTGAGGAAGACGACGTGAGGGTCTATCTCGTCGACGGCTCCAACGCGGTCCGCCGGGGCGGCTACGACCCCCGCTTCCCCGAGATGGAGGACGCGCGGACCGAGGAGTGGGTGTCCCGCATCGACCGTCTCGCCGGGGCCTCCGCGGGACGCATCCGCGTCGAGGTCTTCTTCGACGGGCCGCGCCGCCCGCTCGGCGTGCGGGTCGACGCGGTCCAGGTGCGCTTCCCCATGAGCGGCTCGGCCGACGACATGATCCTCGGCTCGGTCCGGGTCCTCGCCCGCGAGGGCCGGGGAGCCGTCGTCGTCACGGAGGACGGGGGCCTCGCCGACGACGTGCGGCGCGAGGGAGCGCGGACCCTCGGCTTCGCGGATTTCGAGGCGCGCCTGAGGACGGGGCGATGCTGAGGGGCTCCTCGATGACCGCACGGACGCTCGCCGCCGCCGCGCTCTCCCTGCTCGCCTGCGCCGCCGCTTGCGTCGGCTACTGGGCCTGGCTGCCCGACGTCTCCGCCCTGCGCGTCGAAAATCCCCGCACGACGAAGTACACGGAGCTCTACGTCCGGCGCATGCTGCGCCAGGGGGGGCGCCCGGAGTATTCGATGCGGTGGGTCCCGCTCGAGGACATCTCCCCGTACCTGCGCAGCGCCGTGCTCGTCGCGGAGGACGACCGCTTCTACACGCATCGCGGCGTGGACTGGGACGCGCTCAAGCAGGCGGCGAGCTACAACCTCAAGCGCCGGCGCCTGGCCCGCGGGGCGAGCACCATCACCCAGCAGGTCGCGCGCAACCTCTTCCTCTCTCCCCGGCGAAGTCCGGCCCGCAAGTTCAAGGAGCTCCTCATCGCCCGGCACCTGGACCGCTCCATCGAGAAGGAGCGCATCCTCGAGATCTACCTCAACATCGTGGAGTGGGGGGAGGGGATCTTCGGCGCCGAAGCGGCGAGCCAGGCCTACTTCGAGAAGCACGCCTCCGAGCTCACCGCGGAGGAGGCCGTGGCCCTCGTCGTGGCCCTGCCGAGTCCTTACCGGCTCAACCCGAGCCGCGAACCCGACCCCGTCACTCTCCGGAAGATCGACGTCTACCTGCGCCGCATGCGCGAGTACCGGATCCCTAAAGCCCCGCACTGACGTTCGGCGCATACCCTTCCCTACTGCCTCCCCCCGAGGGGGAGGGTTGGGTGGGGGGCTTTGGCCAAGGCTGGCCCCCACCCTGCCCTCCCCGCGGGGGAGGACAATGCGGAAGGGCTCATCTTCCTGTGAACGGGTCTTCCCTCATGAGTCCATCCAGACGCTCCCTCAGCTCCGGCGGGACCAGCACGGACGCATCCGGTCCCGGGAGACGCTCCTTCTTTCCCGTCAGGCCGCGGATCTCCTTCAGGAGAGCGGCCGCGGCGACCGAATCGGAGGCGCAGCCGCCGAGGGCTTCCGTGTCGTAGGAGTGGGAGACGCGCAGGGGTATTCGCTCCCCCGCCCACGCCCGCAGCCGGTCCTCGATGCCGGAGAGGTGCTCGGCTCCGACGCTGACGGCCAGGGGCTTCCCCTCGGCCGCGGCCCGGCAGTACAGGTCGATGGCGTTGTCTCCCATGTCCCGGTCGCGCAGGGAGGAGAGGACCGTCGCCGCCGAGCGGCTCATGCTCTTGCGGTAGAGGAAAGAGAACACGAGGTTCTCCTCATACGGCGCAAGGGGGGAGGAGAGCCCCATGGCGGGAAGGAACTTCTCGTTGGCCAGCGCGACGAACGCCGCGTTGTTCGCGCTCGCGAAGGCCAGCAGGGTCGAGGCGGGGATGTTCTCCGCCTCCTTCGGCCAGTCCTCGCAGCGCTCCAGCCCGGAGGAGAGGAACGGCGGGGCTCCCGCGCCCAGAGCCGCGCGCGCGTCCTCCCAGGCGCGCTTCGCGTACGGGTTTCCCTTCAGTCCCCGGCAGTAGGCCGAGAACTCCGAGCCCCATTGCGAGCGGTCACGCTCCTGAGGCCGGTCGTCCTGGAAGAAGCCGATGAGGGTGTAGCTGCGCACGAGCGCGTACGCGAAGGGGGAATCGACGCCGTAGAGGCGCGAGGACTCCCCGTAGGGGACGCCGTAGGCGGCGTGGGTCTCCCGGAGGTCCCACGGCATGACGGCCTTCGTCCCGCCGGACTCGAGCCCCGCGTAGAGCCTCCCCGCGGCGCTCTCCTGCGCCAGCGCCTGGCGGACCTTCTTCGAACTCTGCGCCTTGTGGCACTCCCCGATCAGGTAGAGGGGGGGCGGTCGGCGCAGCTCGTCCGCGGAGCAATGGGCGCGTCCGGATTCCTTCACGGGGTAGTCGATCCAGAGCGCGGAGGCCGGGGAGGCCGCGGCGGCCAGGAGGAGGGCGCACAAGGTCTTCATCCTCGTGAGTATACGGCGGAGCGGACGCGGGGGCAGGGGCATCCCGGGTCTCCCGCCCGCGGCAAGGGGCCTATCCCGGACGGTGACGGATCGAAGGGCTTGCGTCGACTCCCGGTTCTCACGGGGAGAGGAAAAAGAGAAGCCCCGGGGGCTCGCGTCCCCGGGGCTTCCTTCGAGGAAAGGACTTACTTCTTGACCGGAGCGGCAGGGGCCGGAGCGGCGGCCGGGGCGGCGGTGGGGGCGGCCGGAGCGGGCGTCGTCGCGACCTGCTCGACAGCGGGCTGCTCGGTCACGGCGGCTTCCTGCTTCTTGCAGGCGGCGGCCAGCATGAGCGCGATCAGCGGCAGTGCGAAGTAGACCTTCGTCATTTTATTGTTCTCTCCCTTCTGGATTTGGCCGGTTGCGGCCATGCGTCGAGGATATCTTTTTCGGGAGCGCCTCTTCAAATCCTCCGTCGGAAAAAGAACCGCCCGGGAGGCTTTCGCCTCCCGGGCGGCCGTGCGATGACGCGGGACTCAGTTCCTCTCGAGCTCGCGGAACCAGTTCTCGATGGCCTTGGTCACCGGAGCGACCTTGGCCTGCGGACCGTCGATGACGAGCAGGAAGTCCGACTCCAGCAGGCCCTTGTACTCCTTCAGGCTGTAGGTGATGCCGTCCTGCTGGTCGAGGAACTTCGACAGCTCGCGCTTGACGCGCCCGCGCAGCAGGGCGCCGACCGTGAAGGTCAGCTTCGCCCGGACCTGCGAGGGGTCGGTCTCGACCCCGGCGGCCAGGAGTCCCGCCGGCGCCTTCGCGGCGGGGACGGTCTGGCTCGCCCGCAGGTTCGCGACCCGCAGGTTCGTCAGCGCCTTCGCGGTGCGCTTCACGCCCTTGAGCATGTCGCCCCACGGGTCGCCCCACGGGTCGTTCGACTCGATCGGGTCCGGTCCGTCGTTGTCGATGACGACGAGCGGGCCGGCCGAGCCGGGCTTCTTCAGCGTGAGGCCGTGCGCCTTCGCGGCGGCCGCGATGAGGTCGAAGTGCGGCGCGACGCCGTCGGCATTCACGTCGCGCATGAGGATGTTCTGGATCGCCTGCGGGATGTCGCGGGCGCTGGCCAGGATGGCCGGGATGACGAGCGCGGTCGCGAGCGCGGCGCCCTGCGCCTCGCCCATGGCCGCGACCATGCCCGCGCGGAGCTTCCACGCGAAGCCCATGAAGGCCTGGCCCTGCGCGTGCACCTCGTCGCGGCTGCGGTACTGGTACTTGTTCTCGCCGTGGCGGATGTAGTCGGGCTGCTGCTGCCTCAGGAAGCCGCGGCCGATGACGGGCTGGTTCGTGATGTACATCGCGAACGCGTCGCCCCAGCCCTCGCTCAGACCCCCGTTCGGGATCCCGCCGTGGGCCATGTCGTCGATGTAGTGCCCGTACTCGTGCATGGAGACGTCGTTGTACGAGGAGTTCGAGCAGTTGACGCTGGACTTGAAGAAGTTCAGGCTCGGGTTATACGGCGTGTAGTACGCGTTGCACTCGTCGTCGATGTTCGTGTAGACGGGAAGCGCGCGCTTCATCGCCTCGAGGTCCACGCCCTGCTTGATCAGCCAGTCGTGCACCATCGTGATGTGGGAGTAGGCGTTGACCTGCGCGAGGTCCTCCTCCGCGGCGCCGGTCGGGTTGAAGACCGCGCGGAGCTTCTCCCCCGGCTTGGCCACGACGGTGACCGTGAGGTTCTGGCCCGAGCGGTTGGAGACGGTCGTGAAGCGGCCGCTGAGGCGGACCGTCAGCTGCACGGGCTGGTCGCCGACGCCTTCGACGGTGAAGTAGCCGTTCTCGTCGGCGTAGAAGGTCTTGCCGTCGGCGGTCTTGATCTCGATGTGGCCCAGGGGAAGGACGTCGGGCTCGACGCCCGTCTTCATGGGACCGTCCTTGACTCCCCGGCCGACGACTTCTCCGGGGACCGGGACCTTCGTCCCGGAGGGCTGCGTCCCGTCGGCTTCGACGTGCACGCGCGGGTCCCAGGCGAAGGACTCTCCGGTGTTGATGTCGACGGCGACGAGCAGCGAGAGGCTCTTCGACTGCTTGAGCGACACGGTGCGCCAGACGCCCTGGACCTGCATGACCTTCACGCCCAGGTCGAGGAGGTCTTCGGCGGCGTTGGGCAGGTTGCCGAGGCGCTTGGAGGCCTTCTCGAGGATGGCCTGCTCGTCGAGCTTGCCTTCGGTGTCGACGGCCACTTTCGGGAACAGCTGGGCGGCGGTGTGGATGATGACGGCCTTCCCGCCGATGAACTTCACGGTGAAGGTGAGGAACGAGCCTTCCATCGGGACGTTGTTGAGCTGCTGGCGGAAGCTGACGTAGACGGTGTCGGTGAGGCCGGCCTGCCCCGCGACCTTCTGGGCGAGGATCGTGTAGAGGTCGTCGGCCGTGACCCCGCCGAAGCGGGCCGGGTCCGCGGCGATGAGCTTCCGCAGGGCCGCTTCGACGCCGGCGGCGTCCTTCGGGCTGCCGGGCAGCGCGAGCGTGTCGGCGGCGTTCGTCGTGAAGATGCGCGCGAGGAGCGAGCGCTGCTGGCCGGGGAGCGAGGAACGGTCGATGCGCACGCCCTTCGACGGCATGCTCGGGCGCTGGTCCAGCGGGATCCCGTTGACCTCGGTGGGCTCCTCGGAGGGGAGGATGCCCTGGCCGCGGACGCGGCCGCCGACGAACAGCTCGGAGGTCTTCTCTCCCCGGAGGGCGCGGATGACGCGGGCGATGATGCCGCGGCCGGCCTTCTCCTGCGCGACGGCCTGCTCTTCCGCGGCCGCCGGGGCCGCGGGGGCGACGACGACGGGAGCGGCCTTCACGGCGGCGGCCTGCACGGGCGCGGTCTTCGCGGCCTCGGCGGGCAGAACCTGGATGGCGGCGCTCTGCGCGGCGACCGGGACGGCGGACGGAGCCGCGGTCGGCAGCGCGCGGACGCTCTGGCCGACGAGGGTCGGGAGGGCGAGGGGGAGCGCGGCGTTCGATCCGCCGACGATGCTGAGGCCCGTCGGCAGGGCGACCGGCCGGACGACGCCCGCGGCTCCGGTGACGACCGGGACGGCGGCGGTCCGGCCCGCGGCGACGACGACCTGCGCGAAAGCCTGCGGCGTGGTGCCGGCAAGCAGCGCGAGGGTCGTCGCGAGCGCGAGGACCTTCGAGGACAGCGTTCTCTTCATATCTCTCCGTGTGTCGGTGCGGAATCCTTATCGCTATACTAACCCGGAGTCCCGAATCCCCTGTGGGCCCTTGGGTCCTCTGCGGGAAGTTATTGCGCCCACTTCGTCCTGGGACCGGGGGCCCACGATGCTAAGCGTCGACTTAACAGCTAGAATCAAGCCGTGAAGAGGCTTCTCTGCGCGCTCGCGCTCTCCCTCGTCCTCGCGGCGCCCGTGCGCGCCGCCGGACCGTTCCAGCCCCTGCTCGGACAGTCGCTCGTCCCGGGGAGCTTCAAGAGCGGACACCCGCAGTCGGGCTTCCTGCGGGTGGGACGCTTCTCCGAGAACCGCTCGGGACCCGCCGCGCGCCCCGACGGCAGCGGCGTCGCGGCCAACCTCTATCAGCTCGCCCTGCAGGACGCCCTCGCGGAAGGACGCGCCGCCTGGCTCGGCGACGCCCTGTTCCTCACGGACGCCGGCCACGGGCTCTGGCGTCTGAGCTCGCTCGACTATCTGCTCGGCGCCGCCGTGCAGGACGAGGCGTTCCGCCTCCAGGTCGACCGCGAGGAGGCCCTGCCGCTCGACCGCGGCGGCTCGGGCTTCCGGGTCTGGGACCTGCGCGCCTCCCTGCGCATGGCGCAGGCGCCCGGGAAGGGGGGGGAGGCCGCCGCCGCGAAGAGCGGCGCCTATCCTCTGCGCGCCGCGCTGACGCTCGGCTGGTACTTCAAGAACGCGGGCTACCCCTCGCGGCCGGACGGCACGGGGAAGGCGTTCCTGCGCTACGCGGCGGAGGCGGAAGCGGCCCTCTCCGGCGGGCGCCTCCTGTTCTCCGCGGGCGCCCAGTTCCTCACCGACGACCACCGGCGCCGCTACTCTCCCGCGTCCGCAGCGCTTTCCCTGGGCGCGGGGACCTCCCTCCAGGGGCTCGAGCTCTGGGCGACGCGCGAGGAGCGGCGCGTCCTCGACGGCCCCGGCTACGACTCCTGCTGGCTCTTCTCCCTTCGCGCTCCTTTCTGAAGCGCCCGAGGGCGCTTCAGAAAGGAGCGCGTGTGGTCCTCCCGCCTGCTACATAAAGGAATAAAGGAACGATCGCCGCTTGCCGCGAGCCCGTTGCGGGCCCCGCCTTCATCGCCGGCGGGGACCGCAACATCCTAGGCCCTCGGACCTGAATCCGTGCGGGACTCCTAGCACCTGACGGAGGTAGGTCTTCGGGGCAATGTATGGAGGACTTCCGGGCAACCGGGAACTTCCGGAGAAGCAAAAGGAGGCGGTCATGCGGATCCTCATCACTCTCGTCCTCGCGCTCTGCGGTGCGGCGGCCCAGGCCCAAACGAATCCAGCCAAGGCTCCGGCGCGGCTCATCGTCGCGTTCCAGGAAGACGTCGAGAAGGCCGCGCGCGAGGGCATCCTCAGCGGCTACGGCATGAAGGCGGTCGACGAGCTCGGCGCCTTCAACGCCGTCGTCGC
Organism: Elusimicrobiota bacterium; assembly: GCA_041660925.1. Taxonomy (NCBI): domain Bacteria; kingdom Pseudomonadati; phylum Elusimicrobiota; species Elusimicrobiota bacterium. The sequence continues at coordinate 194,677 of JBAZVI010000006.1, read as the reverse complement.
CGAGGCTCCCGGCGGGAAGTACCACCCCTCCGCGATGCGCCTCATGGCGAATCCCAAGGTCCTGCTGGTGGAAGAGGACTTCACGACGAACTGGATCAAGGGGACGATGCCCAGCTTCCAGGCGACGCCGATGCCTGCGCTCCACGAGGTCATGGCCTCCCTGCCCACGTTCGTGAAGACGGACGGGACCGACGGGGAGATCCCGTGGGGCATCGCCCGCGTGAAGGCCCCCGAGGCCTGGGCGACGACCGAGGGCGCGGGCGTGAAGGTCGCGGTCATCGACACGGGCATCGACTGCACGCATCCGGACGTCGCGGCCAACTGCGCCGGCGGCGTGAACTACGTCGACTCGAAGAAGCCCCCGATGGACGACAACAGCCACGGCACCCACGTCTCCGGCACCATCGGCGCGGTGCGCGACGGCAAGGGCGTCGTCGGCGTCGCGCCGAAGGTCCGCCTCTACGCCGTGAAGGTGCTCGACGCCGAGGGCAGCGGCTCGCTGACCGGCATCATCAAGGGCCTCGTCTGGGCGGCCAACAACGGCATGCAGGTCGCGAACCTCTCGCTCGGCGCGCCGATGGGCAGCACCTTCATGCGCCTCGCGGTGACCTACGCGAAGATGCGCGGGGTCGCCCTCATGTGCGCGGCCGGCAACGACAGCGGTTCGGTGAACTATCCGGCGGCCTACAACGGCGCGATCGCCATCGCGGCGCTCGACTCCAAGGACAAGATCGCGTACTTCTCCAGCCGCGGGCCCGAGGTCAAGTTCATCGCCCCGGGCGTGGACGTGCTCTCCTCGGTGCCCGGCGGCGGCTACGACAAGTACTCCGGCACCTCGATGGCCACGCCGCACATGGCGGGCCTGGCGGCCCTGGCGGTCGCCCGGGGCGCGAAGGGCTATGACGGCGTGCTCGCGGCGCTGAAGAAGGCCGCCGAGCCCGTCGCCGGTCTTCAGCCGACCGAGCAGGGCTTCGGCGTCATCAATGCCGCGAAGCTCGTGAAATAGAACGAACGCATATAGGTAATAGGTTTCAGGCCGCGCGTGGGTCCACGGACCCCTGCGCGGCCTGAACTCTATGCATACACTCTCATTATAATGATGCGCTCCCTCCTCTCCGCGCTCCTTTTCCTGCAGTCCGCTCCGGCCTTCGCCCAGACGGTCGTGGGCCAGGTCCCTCTCTCCGCCTCCGCGCCCGCCGTGGCCCCCGTCGCCGTCGTTCCCGGCGCAGGCGGCGCCGGCACCGTGCTGCAGCCGTCGGCCCTCGCCGTCGGAGGGCTGCCCACGCTGGGCTCCGCGCCCGTCCCTTCGGCGGGCCATAGCGCCGAAGGGACGGTGAGAGCGGAGTCTTCGTCTGCGCACGGGAGCGCATACGGGGCGGTGCGAGAGGAGAACGACCCGCGCACCGACGCCCGGCGCGCCGCCCCGACGGCCGCGTCGGTTTCCGGAGTCGCGGGCGTTCCCGTCCGCGCGGCGGCCTCCTTCGCGGAGGAGTCCTCCCTCGCGGCGGGCACGGACAAGGTGGTCTCCTCCGTCCGGGAGGCCGTCGCCTCCGAGGGCCGCGAGGGCGCCGCGCACGCGGCACTCAGCGCACGGTTCGACGGGGCCGCGGACAAGGCCGCGGCGGCGTTCTCCGGCGCGGTCCCTGCGGCGGGCCAGAGCGCCGCAGGGACGGTGCGAGAGGAGAACGGCCCGCGCACCGGAGAGCACGCCCCGCCGGTCCCGGGCCTGCCCGAGACCGTCGTCTTCAACGGGCACCGCTTCGCGCCCGCCCAGTTCACCGACGAAGGCGCCGGCCGCATGAGCGCCAAGCTCATCGAGGCCCTCGACGCGGCCAAGGAGACGATGGAGCTCGCGCTGCTCGAGCTGATGCACCGCGAGCTCCTCGAGGCCGTGCTGCGCGCCAAGGAGCGCGGCGTGAAGGTCCGCATCGTCGTCGACGCGACCCATATGTACCCGTCCAAACCCGGGCAGACGCGCGCCGAAGAGCTCCAGCGCCTCATCGACGCGGGCTTCGACATCCGCGTCCTGCGCGGCGGCAAGGAGCACGGACTCATGCACAACAAGTTCGCCCTCCTCGACGGGAAGCTCGTCTGGTCCGGCTCCGCGAACTGGTCGCGGGCCGCCGACAAGCTCCACCAGGAGAACGTCACCTACACCTCCGACGCGCACCGCATCGGCGGCTTCCAGGGCTCCTTCGACTGGATGTGGGGCCTGGGCCGCCCGGTCGGCGAGGAGCCCGGCGCCGCGCGAGGGACGCCGCCGAGCGACCCGACGCGCCCCGTGAGCTTCAACGGGGCGAAGCTCCCCGCGTACGTCTTCGCCCCCGGCGTCGAGACCGAGGAGCGCCTCCTCGAGGCCATCTCCGCCTCCCGCGTCTCCATCGACGTGGCGATGTTCAGCTGCACCTCCGCGCGACTGCGCGAGGCCCTCCTCGCGGCGCGCCAGCGCGGGGTGCGCGTGCGCATCGTCTTCGACGCGGTCCAGTACTCCCATCTTTTCGACATGGCCTGGTTCTACAAGAACGGCTTCGACGTGCGCATCGCGGTCGGCCTCGTGCCCGAAAAGGGCGCGATGCACAACAAGTTCGTCGTCTTCGACGGGGTCATGGTCCAGACCGGCTCCTACAACTGGACCGAGAACGCGAAGTTCAACAACTTCGAGAACGCCCAGTTCTTCGCGGATCCCGGGATGGCCGCCGCCTACGCCGCCTACTTCGACCGCGTGCGCGCTCGCGGTCGCCAGGTCACCGAGGCCGATGCCGCGCAGCGTCCGGCGCTCCCCGCGCCGCAGGGGCGGCCGTCGCTGACCGGTCCGGGGGAGCAGCCGAAGCTCCCTGCGGGCCGCACCGGGCACGAGCGGCGGGGCGCCGAGCGCCCCGGAAAAGACCGGCGTCACGGCCGCTGAGGCCTCCGGCGCCTCCGGCGTCTTGAAAAGCCCTCCAAGAACGGATATTTTTACATTGCGCCCATAAGGAGAACCTCTATGACCCGATCCATCGGCGGGATGTTCGGCCGTTCCATGTTCGCCCCGGTCCTCGAGCACGTGGACAAGGCGATGGACTGCATGGAGTCCCTCAAAGAACTCATGCGGCGCTTCGTCGAGCGCGATTATGACGCGCTCAAGACCATCTCCCAGCGCATCGCGAAGCTCGAGCACGACGCGGACGTCATCAAGGAGGAGTTCCGCGACAGCTTCTCCAAGAGCCTCTTCGCCGTCGTCAACCGCTCGGAGATGCTCGTCCTCATCAAGGCCCAGGACGGGATCAGCGACGAGTGCGAGGACATCGCGAAGCTCATGTCGGTGCGCGAGACCGCCCTCACCGAGGAGCTCAAGGTCGTGCTCCTCGAGCTCACGGAGAAGGTCTACGAGGCCGTGAAGTCCCTGCGCGACGTCGAGGACTACATCGAGCGCTCGACGGGCGCCGACCCTGAGAAGGTCGAGGAGATGCTCAAGGTCATCCACGTCAAGGAGTGGGAGGCCGACCAGCTCCAGCTGCGCTTCACCAAGATCCTCTTCGAGCAGGAGAAGCAGCTCGACGTCGTCTCGCTCTTCCTCCTGCGCGACCTCATCCACATGGTCGGCAAGATCGCCAACCACGCGGAGAACGTCGGCGACTCCATCCGCCGCATCGTGGTGCGCTGATGAAGCCCCTCAAGCCCGCGCAGCTGCGCCGCGTCTTCGACCCCTCCAAGTTCGGACTGAAGAGCACCGACAAGCACACTCCGCTCGAGGAGATCATCGGGCAGGAGCGCGCCGTCTCGGCGATGCAGTTCGGTCTGGCCATCCGCGAGCCCGGCTTCAACATCTTCGTGGCGGGCCCTCCCGGCGTCGGCAAGATGACCGTCGTGCGCGCCTTCCTCGAGGAGATCGCCGGGCGTCAGCCCACGCCGCCGGACTGGTGCTACGTGCACGATTTCGAGGACTCCTATCAGCCCAAGCGGCTCTCCCTGCCGGCGGGGCGCGGCAAGGGGCTCCAGAAGGACATGCGGGCCCTCGTCGCCCATGTACGGCAGGCCGTCCCGCGCATCTTCGACAACGACGAGTACAACTCCCGGCGCGACGAGATCCTCAAGTCCTACAACCGCCAGAAGCAGAAGGTGCAGGAGCGGGTCGGGGAGCGCGCCGAGACCCAGGGCTTCGAGCTCCAGCCGACGCCCATGGGCGTGGCGCTGGTGCCCCTGAAGGACGGCAAGCGCCTCTCGGATGCCGAGATCGCCGCGCTGCCCGCCGCCGAGCGCGACGCGCTGCTCAAGCGCCGCGACGGGCTCCAGGAGTACCTCAAGCGCGCCTTCAAGGAGCTGCGCGAGATCGAGCGCTCCTCCCAGACGAGCCTGCGCGACTTCGACACCCGGGTCGTACTGCACGTCGTGGGCGGGCTCTTCGACGATCTGCTCGACAAGAACAAGGACCTGCCCCCGGTCGTCGAGTACCTGCAGGCCGCGCGCAAGGACATCCTCGACAACATCGAGATCTTCAAGGGGAGCGAGGGCGGCGAGTCCGCGGAGGGTCCCTCCGAACCCGCGACCACTCCGTGGGCGCGCGAGCTTCCTTTCCGGCGCTACATGGTCAACGTCGTCGACGACAACTCGGCGACCCGCGGGGCCCCGGTCGTCGTCGAGCGCAACCCCACCTTCGGGAACCTCGTCGGGCGCATCGAGAAGGAGACGCACATCGGCACGCTGCACACCGACGCCACCCTCATCAAGGGGGGGGCGCTGCATCAGGCCAACGGCGGCTACCTCGTTTTGCCGGTCGAGGACGTCCTCAAGAACACGATGAGCTGGGACGCGCTGAAGCGGGCCCTGCGCACCGGCGAGGTCGAGATCGAGGACCTCTCCGACCGGCTCGGCTACGTCTCGACGAAGTCCCTGCGCCCGCAGCCCATCCCGCTCGACGTGAAGGTCGTCCTCGTCGGCCAGAGCTCCTTCTTCTCGCTCCTGCACTCCTATGACGAGGAGTTCTCCGAGCTCTTCAAGGTGAAGGCCGACTTCGACGTCTGGATGGACGCCACCGACGCCAACGTCGGCAAGTTCGCCTCCTACCTCGGGACGCTCTGCCGCCGCGACAAGCTCCGCCACCTCGAGCCCGGCGCCGTCGCCAAGCTCCTCGAGCAGGCGGCGCGTCTCGCCGAGGACCAGAGCAAGCTCTCCATCTACTTCGGCTCGCTCGCCGACGTCGTGCGCGAGGCCAATCACTGGGCGGCGCGCGACAAGAAGGAGCTCATCGGCGCCGCCCACGTGCAGCGGGCCGTCGAAGAGCAGGTCTACCGCTCGAACCTCATCGAGACCCACCTGCGCGAGATGATCGCGCGGGGCACCCTGCTCATGAGCGTGCGGGGGGAGGCCGTCGGACAGGTCAACGGCCTCGCCGTCATCGGCTACGGCGACCGCTCCTTCGGGCGCCCCAGCCGCATCACCGCGACGGTCGGCCCCGGCCGCGAGGGGATCCTGAACATCGAGCGCGAGGTCGAGCTGAGCGGCCCCATCCATTCGAAGGGCGTGCTCATCCTCGCCGGCTGCCTACAGAACCGCTTCGGACAGACGCACCCCGTCTCCCTGACCGCCCGCCTCGCCTTCGAGCAGAGCTACGACGGCATCGACGGGGACAGCGCGTCCTCGACCGAGTTCTACGCGCTGCTCTCCGCGCTCTCGGGCATCCCCCTGCGCCAGGGCATCGCCGTGACCGGCTCGGTCAACCAGCTCGGCCAGGTCCAGGCCATCGGCGGGGTCAACGAGAAGATCGAGGGCTTCTTCGACGTCTGCAAGGTCCTCGGCCTCGACGGCTCCCAGGGGGTCATGGTCCCGGAGAGCAACCTGCGCAGCCTCATGCTCCGCGAGGACATCGTGTCGGCGTCACGCGCCGGGAAGTTCCACGTCTGGACGGTCTCCACCGTCGAGCAGGGCATCGAGGTCCTCACCGGGAAGCCCGCGGGCGTCCGCGGGAAGGACGGGAGCTTCCCCAAGGGGAGCGTCTACGCCCTCGTCGAGGAGCGGCTCAAGTCCCATGCGGAGGCCCTGCGCGAGGTCCCCAACGCGGCCGCGACGCCCGCCGCCAAGGCACCCAAGCCCGCCGTACGCAAAGTCCCCGGGAAGAAGCCGCGCCGATGAGGCGGACCCTGCTCGCCGCGCTCCTGCTCGCCCCGGCGGCCGCCGGGGCGACCGGCGTGCTCGGCACCTACAGCTCCGCCCTCTTCTCCTCCCAGCAGGGGAAGGACGGGTACACGGTCATCCAGTTCCACTCCGAGGACTGCAGCGTCTGCCCGCGCCAGGAGACCATGCTCGACCGGCTCGCGCGCGACCCGGCCTGGCAGAACGTCCTCTTCCTCCAGGCCCGCTACGAGAAGGAGGAGGAACTTCGCCGGACCTACGGGGTGGACGCCCTCTCCACGCTGCTCTTCTTCCGCGGCAAGCGCCTCATCGGACGCTCGGCCGGCCTCTACACCGACGAGGAACTGCGCTCCTTCTTCCTGCGCTCCCAGCGCCAGGACCGCGGACGTCCGAAGTCCCGGCCCGAACGCCGCTTCCTTCCCCGCCGCTGATGCCCGGACGAGCGCTCCTGCTGGCTGCCGCGCTCGCGGCGGTCCTGTCGGCTTTCGCGGCCGCGGAGCATCCTTCGTTCTCCTCTCCCGAAGGCGCGGCGGGGGAGGGGGCCCCCGTCCTCTCGAGCGCCGCCGTCGCATTCGCGCCGGTCCTCCCGGACGACCGGGGCGCCGCGGCCGTTCCTCCGGAACCCCGCATCCATCTGGCCTTCTTCACGAGCCCCCAGCCGAGCATGCACCTGCCGTCGCTGGGCGCGCTCGAACGCCTCCTGCGCGAGCGCACGACGGGCTATGCGCTCGTGCGCTCCGACACGCTCCTCTGCCATCACAACTCCGGGACCTACCATTTCCGTCTTCCCGCCGGCCCCGCGCCCATGGGCCCGGCCGCAGGCGCCGACGCGACGCTCTCCACCGCCGCCGTGGCGGTCTATGAGACGTCCGACGACCTCGTCGCCGTGCTCGGCGAGGACTCCGCGCTCGCGGGGACGCTCGAGACCTTCATCCGCGACCCGCTCACCTACGACCCTCCCTCCGAACGCGTCCTCGAGCGCCGGCGCGCGGAGCTCCAGATGGCGACGATGGAGGGAGGCGAGCGGCTCCTCACCCTCCAGCTCGAGCCGGAGGGCCGCGCCGGTTCCTCACAGTGGAGGAGCTCCGCGGTCCTCCTCGCCGTCCTCCGGCACGAAGGGCGCGAGCGGACCGTCGCCTTCATCGCCAAGAGCATACGGGGAGAGGGCCGCGTCGCGGCCGCGGTCGCGGAGCTGCGGCGCCGCCACGGGGACGGAGTCCTGGTCTTCAGCCGCTACGGCGCTTATCCGCCTTCCGACGGGCCGGACGCCGCCGGCACCCCGGAGCGCCTCGAGCGCATGGGCGTGAGCGCGGTCGTGCCGGCCGAGCCGGACCTGCGCCGCATCGACGAGATCGAGGCCTTCCATTCGGCCCGGCCGAAGGGCTTGCGCTTCCTCGCCGCGAACCTCGTCTATTCGACCGCCCCGGAGCGCGGTCCTCTGCCGGCCTCGGCGGCCTATGAGCGCGAGGGGGCGAGGATCTGCGTCATCGGCCTCACCCGGGCGCAATGGGCCGACGCGCTTCCGGCGCGGGCCGCGAAGGCCCTGCGCATCATCGACCCCCTCGCGGCCGCCCGGCGCGAGGTCGCTCGCGTGCGCGAGGGCTGCGACCTCGTCGTCGCGCTCACGAACCTGACGCTCGCCGAGAACGCGGGGCTCACCGCGCTGCCCGGGGTGGACCTCGTGCTCGCCGACCCGCGCTACGAGAGCTCGCTCGGAGTCCCGGACGTCGCCGAGGCGATCGACTCCGAGCGCTCTCCCTGGGACCCTCCTCTCTACGCCGCCCGCGCCGGGGCGGCCACGCTCTCGCACCTCGCGCTCGCCTACCGCCGGCTCGGAGACCGCCGCCGCGCGCTGCGCGTGCGGGAAGACTACCGCCCTCTCGACGAGACCCTCACCGACGCGCCCGGCTACCCGGAGTTCGACCTCGGGGCCTTCGGCATCACGACGGACACGGGAGCGGCCCTGCTGCCCTCCGTGCGCTCGCTCTACCCGGAGGCGCTGGGCCTGCCCGAGCTGCGAAAGCGCGACTTCTGGACCCTCGCCGCGACCCTCGCCGCCGCCGACGCCGGCGCCGAGGCCGCGCTCCTCCCCGTCTTCCCGGTCATGACGGTGACGGCGGGCGACTTCACCGAGGCGATGGTGGCGTCTTGGCTCGAGCGTCCCGACCGGCTCGTCGCCCTCGAGCTGCCGGGGGACGCGCTCAGCGAACTCGTCGCCCAGGTCCGCGCGCAGGAAGCCCGGGAGAAGTCCCATGACGCCGCGCCCCCGGAGCTGCTGCGCGCGGCCCTCGGCGGGGTCGAGGGGGGGCGCATCCACGGGGAGCCCGTCGACGCCGGCTCCTCCTACCGCGTCGTCGTCACCGAGCTCCTGCTCTCCCGCCAGGAGCAGTACCCCGCGCTCAAGAAGGCCCGCCGACCCGAGCCGCTGGGACCCCTGCGCGAGACGGTCCTCGCGGCCCTGCGCCGCGCCGCCGCCGGGAGCTGGGGCCCCGAGCGCTACCGCGCCCTGCTCGCGGGGAGGCCTCCCCGCGAGGACGCTCTCTGGAGGGTGAACTTCCGCGACGTGAGCGCGAACCTCTCCAACACCAAGGTCGTCCGCGACGAGGCGTTCAACCGCGTCTCGAACTCGCGCATCCAGGGCTACGACGAGTTCCTGCTGGGAGCGGCGCTCAAGGTGGACGCCGAACGCCGCGACGAGAGCTACCGCTGGGGGAACACCCTCGAGGCGGAGTACGCGCGCTCGCGCCTGCGCCCGCCGAACCAGCCCCCCGTCGTCAACGTCACGACCAACCGCCTCCTCATGCGCACCGTCGGCACGCGCAGCCTGCTCTCGTTCCCCTGGCACTGGCTCGCGGAGTCGCTGGGCCCCTCGGTCGGCCTCCAGTACGACGGAGAGCTCGAGAAGACCCCCGGCCTGCGCCGCAAGCAGGTCTACTCGCTCTTCCCCGGCGTCGAGATGTTCGGCGGGAGCTGGATGAAGTCGGTCTCCCTGGGCGCGAACCTCAAGCGGGACCTCTCCCGGGACTCGGCCAACAACCAGTACGGTCTGCGCGGACGCGCGCTGCTGTCGCATCCCCTCGGCGCGGGCACGCTGACCGGCGAGCTCTGGTCGAACTACTTCGTGCGCACGCGCGAGGACAGCGACCAGGACCTGCTCTTCGAAGGCGACCTCAACGTGAAGCTCCGCATCCCGGTCTTCCGGCAGACCTGGGTCGCGCCTTTCATCGATTTCTACTTCTTCGGCCTCAAGACGCTCCCTCTCAAGGGCTACAGCGCGATGACCGGCGTCTCCATCGGCTTCTCCCGCCTTTGGAAGCCCCAATACGAGCGGTTCTGAGAGGGGCTGCGCCCATGCTATTATTTAGGGGCGAGGGAGCATGAAGAAAGTCCGAAAGCGCATGGGCCTCACCGTCGGCGTCCGCAACCACCGGGAAGCCGAGTACTTCCTCACGCGCGGGGCCGACGAGGTCTACTGCGGCATCCCCCAGGTGCCCAACCACGGCGTGAAGGCCGAGAACTACGGCTCGCTCTCGGACATCCACCGCACCATCGACGTCGCCCACTCCCTGGGGAAGAAGGCCTTCCTCGTGGCCAACGACATCTTCCCGCATAAGGACTTCCCGAAGGCCGCGCGGACCGCCGCCGCCCTCGTGGAGCGCGGCATCGACGGGGTCATCGTCCGGGACATGGCCATCCTGGACTACTTCCGCAGGAAGGGGCTGCGGACCCATTTCACCCTCAGCACCCTCGCCCTCTGCTTCAACAGCGGCTCGCTCGCCTTCTTCCGGGAGCGGGGCATCTCGCGGATCGTCCTGCCCCAGCAGCTCACCCCCGAGGAGGCCGCGCCGCTCTTCAAGGACCGCGGGGGCGTCGAGATCGAGATCTTCTGCCTGCCGCTCTTCTACGAGGTGAACCTCAACCCGCTCTGCTCCATGTGGTGTCCCTGCGGCCAGGAGATCGTGCCGGGCAAGGCGCCGCGTCCCTTCACCTGCCAGTCCGACCTGATGCGCCCGGGGGGGGAGACCTACCGGATGCCGATGCCGGACACGCGCTGGCTGCTGTCCACGCTCTACGACCTCTATCATCTCGGCGCCGACATGATGAAGGTCGCGCGAGGGCCCAACATCCAGGAAGTCATCGAAGTCTTCAACAAGACGGTCTACATCGTGAAGCTGCTGGAGAAGGGGATCACGAAGGACCTGTTCCTCTACGAAGGCGCGCGCGCGGCGATGCAGGCCCAGAACTATGGAAAGAACTATATCTTTAGCTCCCTCTGAGCTCCGCCTCGTCACGGCCGAGCGGCTGAAGGGCTACGACGCCGTCTACCTCGGCGGGGAGTTCTGCGAGAACAAGCTGCCCTCCCCCGCCGACTACAAGCGGCTCGCCGCCCTCTTCCCGGGCCGCGTCGTCACCGTCACCTCCATCCTGAGCGAACGGGGTCTTGAGAGGGCCTCGGACCTCCTCGAGCGGCACCTGGGCCGGCAGAAGGACTTCGAGATCGTGGTCAACGACTGGGGGCTCCTGCGCATGCTGCAGCGGAAGTACCGCGGACGGGCCCGCCCCGTGCTGGGCCGGCTCATCGTCTGGGAGATCGCCCGCATGGACAAGGCCTTCCTCAACGCCTTCTGCCGGGAGTACGGCATCGCAGGGGCGGAGGCCGACTGTGAGGACGTGCTCAAGAAGCTCTCCGGCTTCAAGGGAGCGGTCCATTACCACGCGCCCTGGCGCTTCCGTTCGACCTCGCGCTACTGCCCGCACATGAAGGCGTTCAACTCCGCTCCCTGCACGCGCGCCTGCGCCGCCCCGGTCCGGCTGAAGAACCCGAAGGTCCTCGGCGAGGACCTCTACATGATCGGGAACGCGTATTTCACCCCGAACCGGCCGGTGAAGAACCGCCTCGTCCGCCGCACCGTGGAAGCGTTCGTCCGGGAACGCTGACCCCCGCCTTCCGACGAGGATTTGTAATCGCGGCGTCCGCTGCGATATAATCCCCGACCTTTCCGTTCCGCGTGGAACGGGATCCCGCCGAGTCGAGCCCCTCTGGATTCATCATGGATGGAGACATGCGTCGAACCGCGTTCGTCCTCTGCCTGCCGGCGTTCCTCGCCCCCGCGCTCCTCGCGCGGGCGGAGAGCGGCGCCGCGTCCGCGCCGCCGCTCCTGGGCGCCGCCGCCGCGTTCTACGACGGGGGGGGCGCCGTCCGCGCGTCCCAGCTCCCTCGCATGTTCGACCGCGCCGAAGCGCGCGCGGACCTGAACGGGGCGGCGGGCGTCGACATCCGGCTCGGGGTCATCGGCCCCCGTCCGATCGGGGGCGCCGAGCGTCTGCGGCGCTTCGAGGAGACGGAGCGGCCGCTCCTCGTCGACCTGCCGACCCTCCCGCCTCCTCCCGAGTACCAGCGGACCTTCCGCCGACTGGAGGCGCGTCCAAAGAAGACCGACCGCTACAACGAGCTGATCCTCCGCTACGCGGACCGCTACGGGCTCGACCCTCGCCTGGTCAAAGCGGTCATCGCCGCCGAGTCCGAGTTCTATCGGAAAGCGGTCTCACCGGCCGGAGCGCTGGGCCTGATGCAGCTCATGCCCCGCACGGCCCGGGAGATGGGGGTCTCCCGGGGGATGCTCTTCGACCCCGAGAGCAACATCCGGGCCGGCGCCGCCTACCTTGCGCAGCTGTTCTCCCGGGTCCTGCGCGCCGAGCGGGTCCGCTGCACGGCGGCCCTGCGGGCGCCGATGTGGGTGGTCCAGCGCGTGCTGGCCGCGTACAACGCGGGGCCGCGCTTCCTGTACCGCGAGCGCTGTCCCCGGCAGATCCGCGACTACATCCGGAAGGTCCTTCTCTATTATCGGTCCAAGGTCTCGGAGTTCGCCACCGAGATGGGCGACTGGATATCGCGCGCGAGCGAGGAGCGGACCGTTTAGGAGACGTTATTCCTTATTGCCTCCCCTGCGGGGGAGGTATTCGTACGCGGCGGCATGGTCCGCCGCACCTTACGCGGGGGTAACAGCCGTCCCGGGACGCGCAAGCGTCCCGACGGCGCCATAGGGGGCGGAGCCCCCTTGGGGAGCACCCGAGCGAGCAAACTCCCTCTCTCGCGAGGGCTTCAGCCCCGCGCTTTTGCGCGGGGTGCGACAGAGGGGGGGGACACTACAATCTAGGAGGCCCGCTTCGGCGGGCCTTCTGTTTTCTCTCTCAATAGGGAAAGCCTAGTGGGACCCCTGATGGAAGCGTAGGGAACCTAGGAAGTCCCCTAATGGGTCGGTCCCGGGTTCGACGCGGGCGGTCTCGGGGAGGGTGAACTCGAGGAGGAAGGCGTCGCCTCCCCGGCGGAAGCAGAAGATCCTCCACGCGACCTTGCCGCTCTCGTAGCTCCGGAGCACGCGCACTTCCCGCCCGTCGAAGCCTCCGATGCGCGCGGGGCGCACCTCGAGGTCCGAGGCCCCGGGAGCGCGGCGCAGGGCGTCGACGACCTTCGATTCCACGAAGCCGGCGAAGGGCTGCCCCTTCATCGGGACGACGCGCAGGCGCAGGCCCGGGCCCTCGTCGGCGGCGGCGAGCGCGCGCCGCGCGAGGGTCAGCACGGTGCCCGGCCCCGGTCCCTGCTGGGTGACGATGAAGCCGGCGGGAGGGCGGCAGGTGAACGCGTAGAGCGCGTTGGAGCAGGCGGCGTCGACGGCGCGCGCGGGCGGTCTCGGCGGCGCCGGCGGCGGGGTCGCGCAGGCGGCCGCCAGGGACAGTCCGAAAAACGCGGGGACTCCCCATCGTCTGAAAGGAGCGGGGGAATCCCGTCGTCCCGCGTTTTTCGGGGGAGGCTTCATTAAGTCATCCCAGTCGCCGGGAACAGCTTCCCCGAGACTGCCGCGGGAATTCTCGTACAGAATTCCCGCGCTAGTATACGCTCTGCCACCAGCGGTTCGTCACGTAGAGCTCGACGCGGCGGTTCTGGGAGCGGTTCTCTTCGGAATCGTTGGGGACGACCGGCTTCTCCAGGCCGTAGCCCTTGGCCTTGATGTACTCGCCCATGACCCCGACCTCGATGAGGTACTCCTTGACCGCGTCGGCGCGCTTCTTGGAGAGCTTCTTGTTGTACTCGGGGCCGCCGAGGTCGCAGGTGTGCCCGAAGACCATGAGCTTGAGGTAGGGATGCTTGAGCATCAGGTCGGCGACCATGTCGAGGGTGCGCTTGGAGCTCTCCTTGAGCGTCGCCGAGTCGAGCTCGAAGGCGATGGGAGGGATCTCCTTCTTGGAGATCTTGCGCTGGATCTCGTCGAGCTCCTCCTGCGCCGCGAGGACCTCCTTGTCGGAGACCTTCTCCTCGCGGTCCGTGAACTGCACGATGGGCTTGGCGAGCGCGGCGAGCGGGAGTGCGAGGATGAGCGCGAAAGCGGGGAGGAGGGTTCTCTTCATGTCTTCAGCGTAGCACCAACGGCGGGGACCTTTCAACTCCCGCCCGCGAAGGGCCTCAGGCGGAGGGGCATCGGAGGGGGAAAAAGTGGTGGCGAGGGCTGGGATCGAACCAGCGACACCCGGTTTTTCAGACCGGTGCTCTACCACTGAGCTACCTCGCCACGATGTGCGACGGGGCATTGTAGCCGATTTCCGGCGGGACCCGCAAGGACGGGGGAAAAAAAGCTAAGATAGCGCCCTTGAGGCGATGATGACGACCGAACGCGACGTGGAAGCGGTCCAGGAGCACGGCATCCCCGAGGCGGAGCTCGCGCGCCAGCTCGAGCTCTTCTCGCGGGGCCCCAGCTATGCCGAGCTCGACCGCCCCTGCACGCCCGGCGACGGCGTCCTCAAGCTCGACGACGAGGCGATGGAGCGCTGCGTCGAGCGCGCCGAGCGCTCGCGCCTGGCCGGGCGCATGACGAAGTTCGTCCCGGCCTCGGGCCGGGCGAGCCGGATGTTCCACGCCCTTCAGGTCCTGCGCGGCGAGCTCGCGCCGAGCGATTCCGAGCTCAAGGAAGCCGAGGCCTGCCTGCGCGACGTCTCACGCTTCGCCTTCTACGGGACCCTGCGCGACGAGGCCAAGCGCGCCGGGCAGTCCATCGACAAGCTGGCCGCCGAGAAGCGCTACGGCGAGATCGCCGAGCTCCTGCTCGGACCCAAGGGCCTCGGCTACGCCGACCTGCCCAAGGCCCTGCTCTCCTTCCACCGCGCGGGCGAGGGCTCGCGCACGGCCTTCGAGGAGCACCTCATCGAGGCCGCCGCCTACGTGCGCGACCGCTCCGACGTCTGCCGCGTCCACTTCACGCTCCCGCCCGACAGCCGCCGGCGCTTCGAAGCCTTCCTCGCCGAGGCGGCTCCCCGGCACGAGCAGCGCCTGGGCGTGCGCTTCGAGGTCACCTTCTCGGTGCAGAAGCTCTCGACCGACACGGTGGCCGCCGCTCCCGACGGCTCGGTCTTCCGGACCCCCTCGGGCAAGCCCCTTTTCTGGCCGGGCGGCCACGGCGCGCTGCTCGACAACCTCAACGCGCTCAAGGGCGACATCGTGTTCATCAAGAACATCGACAACGTCTCCCCCGACCGCCTGAAGGAGCAGTCGAACCGCTACAAGCTCGCGCTGTCCGGGCTCCTCGTCGAGATCGAGGAGAAGCTCCACGACTATCTCGCGCGCATCTACTCGAAGGCCGCCGACGAGACGGCGCTCGACGAAGCCCTGCGCTTCGCCGAGCGGCGGCTCTTCATCCCGCGTCCCGAGGGCTGGGACGGCTTCACCCGCGAGGTGCGCCGGGCCTTCCTCATCGACCGGCTCGACCGCCCCCTGCGCGTCTGCGGCGTCGTCCCCAACACCGGGGAGCCGGGCGGCGGGCCCTTCTGGGTCAAGGGGCAGGACGGCGTGGCGCCTCAGATCGTCGAGCGGGCCCAGGTCGCGCCCAAGGACGACCAGAAGGCCGTCCACGCCTCGGCCACCCACTTCAACCCCGTCGACGTCGTCTGCGCTCTGCGCGACTACCTCGGCGAGCCCTTCAATCTCAAGCGCTTCCAGGACCCCGCCGCCGTTTTCATCAGCGAGAAGACCTGGGAAGGACAGCCCATCCGCGTGCTCGAGCATCCCGGGCTCTGGAACGGCGGCATGGCCCGCTGGATCACCCTCTTCGTGGAGGTCCCGCTCTGGACCTTCCAGCCCGTCAAGACGCTCTCCGACCTCCTGCGCGAGGGGCACCAGGCGTGAAGGGCATCGTCCTCGCGGGCGGCTCCGGCACGCGGCTCTATCCGCTGACGCGCGCGCTGAGCAAGCAGCTCGTCCCGGTCTACGACAAGCCGATGGTCTACTACCCGGTCTCGACGCTGATGCTCGCGGGCATCCGGGACATCCTCATCATCACGACCCCCGAGGACCAGGACTCCTTCAAGCGCCTCCTCGGCGACGGCGCGTGGCTCGGCGTCCGCTTCGCTTACGCCGCCCAGCCGAAGCCCGAGGGGCTCGCCCAGGCCTTCCACATCGGGGCGGACTTCATCGGCAAGGAGCGCGCCGCCCTCGTCCTCGGCGACAACATCTTCTACGGACACGGCCTCCCCGAAGCCCTGCTCGGCGCCGCCGCCCGCGAGAAGGGCGCCACCGTCTTCGCCTATCAGGTGCGCGACCCCCAGCGCTACGGCGTCGTCGAGTTCGGTCCCGACGGCCGGGCCGTCTCGCTCGAGGAGAAGCCGGCGAAGCCCCGCTCCTCCTACGCGGTCACCGGACTCTATTTCTACGACAACGACGTCGTGCGCATCGCCCGGGAGCTCAAGCCCTCCCCGCGCGGCGAGCTCGAGATCACCGACCTCAACCGCGTCTACCTCCAGCGCGGCGACCTCCACGTCGAGAAGCTCGGGCGCGGCTTCGCCTGGCTCGACACCGGGACCCATGAGGCCCTGCTCCAGGCCTCGACCTACATCCAGGTCATCGAGGAGCGCCAGGCGCTCAAGGTCGCCTGCCTCGAGGAGATCGCCTACGGCCTGGGCTACATCTCCGCCGCCCAGCTCGAGAAGCTCGCCGAGCCGATGCGCAAGAACGAGTACGGGCAGTACCTTCTGCGTCTTATCGGGAAATGAAGTTCCAGACGACCTCCATCCCCGGCGTCGTCCTCGTCGAACTCGACGTCTTCAAGGATCCCCGCGGCTTCTTCATGGAGAGCTACCAGCGCGAGAAGTACCGCGCCGGCGGCATCGCCGTCGACTTCGTCCAGGACAACCACGCGGCCTCGACGAAGGGCGTCCTGCGCGGCCTGCACCTCCAGCTCGAGCACATGCAGGGCAAGCTCGTGCGCGTCGTCGAGGGGAAGGTCTGGGACGTCGCGGTCGACGTGCGCCGCGGCTCGCCCTGGTTCGGGCAATGGGAGGCCTTCGAGCTCTCCGCCGAGAACTTCCGCCAGCTCTACATCCCGCCGGGCTTCGCCCACGGCTACTGCGTCCTGAGCGAGCGCGCCCAGGTCGAGTACAAGGCCAGCGACCTCTACCATCCCGCCAGCGACGTCAGCATCCGCTGGAACGACCCCCAGCTCGCCGTCCGCTGGCCCATCCAGGACCCCGTCCTCTCGAAGAAGGACGCCGAAGGGAAGACGCTCGAAGCCTTGTCTAATCGTCTGCCCTCCTATTATTAGGTAAGTTTTTTACTTTCTTCTCATTCTGTTTGATTATTTGTTGTTGGTGCTACAATATTGGAAACTATGAGAAATCGATAAAAACTATGGCGTTATATTTAAAAACATGCGATTATATGGCGAACTACTGGTGATATATAATGAATGCAAAATCAAATCCGTTTAATCCGAACGGAATTGTCCCGCCAGCGTTGTTCGCTGGAAGGAAAACACAGGCCTTGACGGTTTTGAGGAAACTGTCCGAAACGAAGTTGGGTCGCGCAAGCAGCTTCTTTGTTTTTGGTGAAAAGGGGATTGGGAAATCGGCGCTGGCGAGTCTTATTGGTGATGTAGCGAAAAGCAAAAACCCAAAACTTTTCAATCTGAACTTTGTGGTCGCATATTATCCGGTCGTTCGCAACCAATCATTCGAGAGCGTACTTGAATCGGCGCTCAACAGTTTGACGGATGAGGTTCCATTCTCGTGGCTTGGGAAAATTGGAGATCGGTTGGGGACATTGTTCAAAAACGGAAAGTTTTCCTTGGGAGCTTTTGGGGTCTCTGCCAGCGTCGACGCACAGCCTGCGGAAAAGCGTGTTATCCTGCGGGATCAGGCGATTTCAATTCTGTCAAATTTGGTCGCGACCTTGCGCGAGGCTGAGGCCGATGATAAACGAGATGGAATCCTCATCGTTATAGATGAGCTCCAAAACGTGGGAGATATCGACATCGCGGCACCGACTTTGCGCGGTATATTGAGCACGCTGGATTTTAAGCGGCTCGGGAACGTCTCGTTCATGCTGATTGGGCTTGAGAAAGCTTTTGATGATTTCATGGCCGGGGACGAGTCTGCGCGTCGAGCGTTTGATCCCGTAAAGCTCGAGGTAATGCCTCTTGATGAAGCCGCAGAAGTGCTTATCAAAGGGTTTGGGGATGCCGAACTTGTTTGGAACAAAGATGCTCTCGAGCGCAACATAGCGGTGACAGGGGGATATCCTCATTCGATTCAAGTTGTGGGGCACCATCTTGTAGATTTGGACTCCAATGGCAACATTGAGAATGACGATTGGGTGAAGGCAATTGATAAGACTGCGACAGAACTTCAAGAGAAGGACTTCTCCAGGATGTATTCCTTCACGGGGAAACAAACCGGACACGAGAAGATCCTCAATGTGCTGGCATTGTTCGGTCCAAGGCTGAGCAAAAGTGAATTGGTTAGGGACTGCAAAGAAGCCTACGGTCTCGCCAACGCATATCAATACCTTTCGGCTCTTGAAAAAGAAGGCAGCATAAGAGTCCTCGGTGATAAGGTCGTTGAGCTCCATTCAGAATTGTTTAGGACGGCAATTTTGTCGGTGGTATTCCCGCAATTGGCGGGGTCCAAATTGGGCGAACTTTGGAAGGAGCGACTTACGAAAACGATGCAGGATATCGGCACAAAACTTAAAACTCTTCGAGAACAATCGGGAAATGGCGAAAAGGAGTCCACAGTGAAGGAGTTTCGGTGAGGAGAGCAAAATCATGACCGAAGAGACGCTCAAGCGCATCGAGAACGCCGTCCGGAGCATCGAGACCACCGAGGGCGGGAAGAAGAAGGAGCTCCTCGCGCTGCTGCAGACCCTGCGCGGAGAGGTCCAGGCCCTCTCCTCGACCCACGGGGAGCACGCCCGCAGCATCGCCGGCTTCGCCGAGCTCGCGGCCCACGAGGCGGCGCGCAAGGAGAAGACCCCCGAGGGCCTCGAGCACGCGCTCAAGGGCCTGACCGCCTCCGCCAAGAAGTTCGAGGCCACCCACCTCACGCTGGTGCAGACCATCGACGGTATCTGCGTGATCCTGGCACGGATGGGTATCTAGGGAAACGCGAGCTTCCATTTCCCTACTGCCTCCCCTGCGGGGGAGGGCGGGGTGGGGGGGGATTCGCTCGTTATTCGATTCGGTTGATTCTCGAAAGCAGAAGGCCCGCTCTCGCGGGCCTTCTGCTTTTCAACCTCTCCCGCCCTCCTCCCGAAGGGGAGGCGGGAAGTCTACCGCTGCCCTTCGAGGATTTCCTTCAGCTGTCCCGGCTCCCTCAGCGGGAAGTAATGGTCGGAATCCACGACCTGCGCGCGGACGGTCCCTTCGCGGTCGGCGTAGACGGTGCCGGGCGGCGGAGTCTCCTTGGGCGTCTCGATCCCGAAGCGGGCCAGGAGGTCCCTCTGGAGGGCCCACGGCAGGACCTGGTCGTCCTTGGCGATGATCACATCGAGGCGGATCCCGAGCGCGCGCAGCCGCTGCACGTCTTGCGGCGTGAACTCGAGCGCGTGCATGTCGACGGTCCTCAGCAGGGAGGCCTTCTGCCACTCCTTCTGCCGCCAGGCCTCTTCGAGCTGAGCCAGGAGCTTGAGCCGGATCGGGTCGATGTCGGGAGCCCACGGGTCCTTCAGGTGGGTCTTGAGCTGGTCGGCGATGCTCTTCCCGCTCGCCCGCAGGATCATGAGCTCCTTGAGCCGGTTGTAGAACTCGAAGGAGTAGGCCATGGGCAGGAGGAAGGGGTTCCATCGGCTCATCGACCAGAGCAGCTTCGACATCCCGTCGCGCATGTCCTGCATGGAGACGATGGCCTCCGCGAGCTTCTTGCGGAAGACGAACTCGAGTCCGACGTCGTACTCCGTGTGGTCGTAGTGCGTGGAGCCGGTGATGGCGCTCACGTGCGCGCCGCGCAGCAGCTTCAGCGCCGCGGCGACTTCCGGGTCCTCATGGAGGGCCAGCATCCTCTGAAAGAGCAGGGTGGAGTAGGAGTGCAGCGCCAGGTCGACGCGTTCGCTCCCGCTCTCCCGCGCCGCCGTCACGATGAGGCGGGCGAGGTCCCGGGTATCCGCGTCCAGCATCTGCGTCCGGGGTCCCAGCTCCGTGGGGGCGAGTCCGCGGAGCCAGAGGACGAACTGTCCGGCCCGGGCGGGCTCGGTCTGGAAATAAGGCTCGAAGCTCTCGGCCAGAGCCAGACCGCCGACGAAGACCGTGGGGACGCGTCCCTGGGACCGCTCGGGCATGCGGAAGCGGTAGCGGATGTCTCCGCCCGCGGGGCTCGCGAAGAGGGCGTTCCTCCAGGAGCCGGCTTCCCGGGGAGCGTCCGCGGCGACCGCGGGCGCGGCTTCTTCGCGCGCAGCGGTACCGTCGAAGCGCCGGGAAGCCTCGGCGCTGAGACTCTCGCCCGAACGGTCCCGGGAGTCGTCCTCCCCCTGCTTGCGCCCGGTCTCTTCGAGAGCGCCCAGCGAGGAGAGCGTCCCGGCCCCTTCCTCTTTAGCGGCCGCCGGCGCGGTCTTGGCGGCCTTCGTACGGGCGGCTCGGACCGCGGGGGCGGCCTTCGCGGCGGCGGCGGCGGGCTTCGGCGCCGCGAGCGGAGCCGGCGGGACGCTCTGAGGCGCGGGCGTCAGGGGGATGCCGAAGGGCCCGGGGGAGAGCCGCAGGCCTGAGAGGCCGAAGAAGAGCGTGAGGTCCGGCACGACCGGCGGGGCGACCGGGGCGGCGGCCGCGGGCGCGCTCACGGGAGCCGAGACCGCCCGGCCCTGGGCCCACGCCGCCGTCTGCATCGTCAGGAGCACCAGCAGCGACCTCATCGTCTGCGTCAGGAACATCGCGCCTCCATGCTCAGTATGTGAAAACTGACTCGGTTCTCACATCTAAGGGGGATGATAGATGAGGATGCCCGGGAAGGTGATGGGTCCCCGGGCGCCCGGGCCGTCGTTTTACGGCCTATCTCCGATTGGGCCCGGGGACCCGGCTTCTCGGGGGCCCGGAGGTTGCGCGGGCGCGGGGCATCTGGTAGATTCACGGCATCATGAGCGAACTCCTCCTTCCCGACGGCTCCAGGATGCACTACGAAGTGCACGAAGGCCTCGCGCCGGTCGACGTGCTGTTCCTCCACGGGAACCTTGCGTCGAGCCGCTGGTGGCATCCCCTGCTCGGCGAGTGGCGCAAGAGCCTCCCGGCAGGGAAGCCGGTCGGCTCGCTGATCTTCTCCGATTGGCGCGGCTGCGGGAAGTCGTCGGACCCGCGTGCGCCCCAAGAGATGCTCATGAAGACGCTCGCGGGGGACCAGCTGCGGCTCCTCGATCACCTCGGGGTCGCGCAGGCCGACGTCGTGGGCCATTCCACGGGCGGGGCGATCGCGCTCTCGCTCATGTGCCTCGCGCCCGAGCGCGTCCGAAAGGCCGCACTGCTCGATTCCGTGGGAGCGGCGGGCATCCGCTTCGGGGAGGACATGAAGGCCGCTTTCCGCGCCATGGCGTCGGACCGGGCGCTGACGGCGACGGTCATCGGCTCGACCATCCGGGGAGTCGACCCGCAGAGCGCGTTCTTCCGGGAGGTCGTGGCCGAGGACGCCTGCAGGGCCGTCCGTTCGCTGGGGACCTGGGTGCTCGAGTCGCTCGAGGGGCTGGACCTCACGGAGCCCCTGCGCTCTCTTCGACAGCAGGTCCTGGTCCTGCACGGCGAGCACGACGGCCTGCTTCCGAAGGACGACTCCCGCAAGCTGGCGTCGCTGCTGCCTGGAGGACGCTTCCTGGAACTCGCGGGCTGCGGGCACTGCGGGAACGTCGAGGACCCCGCGGAACTCGTGCGGGTGCTCAAGGGCTTCCTTGGTTGAGCGAGGGGCCCGGGGCTCAGCGGCCCAGGAGCCCGTTCATCTCGAAGCGCAGGGTCCGGCGGATCGTTTCGGCGGGGATCTTGTTCTCTCCCCAGAGCGCCCAGCGCATGCCGGCGTAGACGAGGATCCCCATCAGGAAGCAGGCCATCACCTCGGGCTCGGTGCGCCGGAGCTGTCCCTTGTCCATGGCTTCCCGCAGACGCACGCTGTTGGCCTTGGCGATCCAGAGGTAGTGCCCGCGCCCGATCTCGGGCTCCGCGAACTCCGCCTCGCGCACGATGCGGTAGAGGCCGTGGACGCTCCTCGCGAAGTCCAGGAAGTAGATCGCGGCGCAGCGCTCGCGCTCGAGCCGGTCCGTGACCCCGGTCGTGACCTGGAGGGCCCCGTCGAGCAGGCGGCGGCGGTATTCCTCCACGATGCATGCGAGGACCTCCCGCTTGCTTCGGAAGTGGACGTAGAAGGTCCCCTGCGCCGTGCCGGCCGCCGCGGCGATGTGGGAGACGTGGGTGAGGGCGTACCCCTTCTTCGCGAACAGCTCCCGCGCGGCCCCCACGATGGCGTGGCGGGTCCGCTCGCCCTTCGTCGTCGGAGAGGGGTCCGCCATCTCCGTCCACGGATGGGGGAGGGAGAGGTCCTTCCAGCGCTCGGTCGGCGTGCGGGCGATCCCGTGCAGGGCGATGGTCGTGAAGGCGGAGCGCGTCGCAGCGCTCACGCGCCGGCGGCGCCAGATGCCGAAGCGCACGGCGACCATGCTCTGCGCTCCGAAGAAGGCCCAGGCGGTGGGCTCGTCGATGGAGAGGAGCTCCTGCAGGCGCGACATCGCCTCGGTGTAGAAGGCCCGGCAGGAACCCTCCACGCTCATGAACTCGGTCTCGCGGAAGGCCTGGTACTCGGGGCCGTAGGCCTCGAAGAAGTCGAAGAGCCGCTCGCAGACGACCGCGGGAGCGCGCTCGTCGCCGAGGGTGCGCAGGAAGCCTTCGCGCATGCGCTCCGTGAGCGCCCGGAAGACGTCCTCCTTGTCCCGGAAATACTGGTAGAAGCTCCCGCCCGCCATCTCCGCCTCGCGCAGGACGTGCGCGATGGAGGTCGCGTGGAAGCCGCGGCGGACGAAGGCCTGGGCGGCCTTGTCGAGCAGGATGTCGCGGGATTTGCGGCCTTTGACGGTGGTGGGGATGCGGGGCAATGCCCTTCTCCGGCCGAGGGGGAGCGAGGTTAGAACTTCACCCAGACGTCGCCGTCGCGGACTTCGACGGGGAAGACCGGGAGGCCGAGCTCGGCGTCGTTGACGCACTTGCCGTCGGCGAGGTCCATCTTGTAGCCGTGGCTCTTGCAGCGCACGACGTGGCCCTGGAGCTCGGAGTCGATGAGGCTCTCCCCGAGGTGGGGGCACTCGGCGGCGGTGGCGTAGAAGCGCTTGCCGGTGTTGAAGACGAGGATGTCGAGGGCGCTCAGGGGGAACAGCTTCCGGGTGCCCGGGGGTATCTCGGCGACGGCGCAGATCTTCTCCCAGTTCGGCATGTTGTCGTGATTCTAGCCTGTTTCCCCGGGATAATCAAACCCCCTCTCCCGCCATGCCGGGAGAGGGGGTTTGGGGGTGAGGGGGCGGAAAGTGGACGCCCTAATTCTTCTTGATGAGGCGTCCACTTTCTGCCGCCAGCCGTTTGAGGCGCCGCGCTCCCTCGACGAACTGCGGCAAGACGACGAGGTCCTCGGCCGCGCAGGGGACGCGGTAGGTCCAGTTGTGCTCGCCGACCGTCGCGGGCACGTTGACGCGCTCCTTCGTCCCGAGCACGTCCTGGAACTGGAGGAGCGCGAGCGCGGAGCCGGCCCCGTAGAGGGAGCGCAGCAGGGCCTCGTGGGCTCCGGCGAAGGGCGGCGCGGGCTCGGGATGCCCGACGACCATCTCCCAGTAGCGGCCGCGCTCGTCGTCCGGGATGCCTTCCCACCAGGAAGCGAGGGGCTCCGTGTCGTGGGTGCCGGCGACGGCCATCGAGAGCGGAGGGAAGTCCTTCGGGTCCTTGAAGCGCCAGTTGTCCTCGAGGTGCTCCCAGCGCGCGACCTTGTAGCCCGGGATCCCGAGTCGGGGGAGGACCTCGCGCAGGAAGGGGGGGATGACGCCGAGGTCCTCGGCCACGGGCCTCGAACGGCCCGACTCCTCGAGCGCCATGCGCATGAACTCCTCGCCGCGCAGCGACTGCGCCGACTCGGGCTCGACGTCGAAGCGGCCGTGCTGGGGGTCCTTCTCCAGGACCCAGGTCCGGAAGTAGCCGATGGCGTGGTCGAGGCGGTAGAGGTCGTAGAGCTCGGCGGCCTGGCGCAGGCGCGCCTTCCAGAAGAGGTGGCCGCGCTCCTTCATCTGCGCCCAGCGGTAGGCGGGCAGCCCCCAGTCCTGGCCGGTCTCGCTGAAGGGGTCGGGCGGGGCGCCCATCTTCAGGGCGATGTCGAAGTCTTCGCGGCGCGACCAGACCTCGGCGCTCTCGCGCGAGAGCCCGAAGGGGAGGTCGCCGAAGAGGAGGATGCCGCGGGCGTTGGCGCGCTCGCGCACGGCGCGCCACTGCGTGAAGAGCAGCCACTGCACGTACTGGTGGAAGCGGATGCGGTGCGCGTGCTTGACCCGGTAGTCGGAGAGCATGCGCGGATCGCGCTCGCGCAGGCCCTCGGGCCAGTGGTGCCAGGCCTCCCAGCCGCGTTCCTCCTTGAGGGTCTTGAAGAGCGCGTAGTCGTTGAGCCAGCGGTTGCGCGCGACGAAGGCGAGGAACTCGTGCGCGCGCTGGGTGTCGCGGTCGAACTCCTTCTCCTCGAAGCGGCGGTAGGCGTCCTCGAGGAGGCGCATCTTGAGCGCGCGGGCGTCGCCGAAATGCACGTGGTCGGCGCGCCGGCAGAGCTCGGCCTCGCGGGACTCGGCGGTCTCGTCGAGGCGCCGGCAGGCCTCCGGGGAGTGCTTGATCTCGGGGACCTCCTGGAGGCAGACGTAGGCGGGGTCCAGCGCGAGCGCGCTGATGGCGGAGTAGGGGCAGGAGTCGAGCGGCGAGAGGTCGTTGAGCGGCAGCAGCGAGAGCACGCTGAGGCCCGCGCTCTCCATCCAGTCGAAGAAGGGGTCGAGCGCGCCGATGTAGCCGATGCCGAGGTCGCGGCGCGTGCGCAGCGCCGAGAGCGGGACGATGACGCCCGCGCGCCGGCCCACGGTCTCCAGGAAATCCTTCGGAGTCATACCGCCTCCCCCGCGCGGAGCGCGGGCCGCAGGCCGGCCTCCGGGATCCAGCGCAGGAACGCCCACGCCGCCCCGGTGCAGAGCGCGCCGGTGACGACGAGGAGGTTCATCGCCGACGAGGCCCCGGCCCCGGCGGCGGCGTGCTCGTAGACCCAGCCGCCGAAGGTGTTCGAGGCGAGGGCGGCGAGGTTGAAGACCGCCATGAAGAGCGCGAAGGCGGTCGCCTCGCCGTGCTCGGGGCTCATCCTCGCCACGAGGTCCATCAGCGCCAGGCGCATGAAGACCCCGAGGGTCCCGTAGAGGGCCGTCAGCAGGTAGGCGCTGACGATCCCGCGGTAGAAGAGGT
This sequence comes from Elusimicrobiota bacterium, assembly GCA_041660925.1. Classification (NCBI taxonomy): domain Bacteria; kingdom Pseudomonadati; phylum Elusimicrobiota; species Elusimicrobiota bacterium. The sequence continues at coordinate 169,823 of JBAZVI010000006.1, read as the reverse complement.
GGGCGAGCGCGACGGCGGCGCCGGCGAGCAGGCTGGCGCGCACGAGGGTCGGCGTGTCGAGGCGCGCGCTCCGGCCGAAGAAGGCGCCGTCGGTGTTGTGGAAGCGTCCGAAGACCGCGGCTCCGAGCACGCCGAAGAGGCCGGAGACGGAGGTCAGCGCGCCGATGGTCATCTTCGAGAACGCGAGGGGGCCGCTCTGGAAGTAGAACATCGGCGTCCCGAGGAAGGGGTTGAAGCTGAAGAGGAAGATGAGCGCGCAGCAGGCCCAGAAGGCCCTGCTCCCCACGAGGCCGGAGAGGCTCGCCCAGGTCTTGCGGGCCTGCTCCGCGGGGGCGGGCGCGGGGTCTTCGCGCAGGCCGAGCGCGGAGAGGAGGATGAGGAGCGGGAAGAGGGCGGTGAGGCCGAAGACCGCCTTGTAGGACGCGTGCTCGGCCAGCCAGCCGCCGCCGAGCCCCGCGGCGAGGAGGCTCGCGTAGAGGGTGCCGATCTGGACGGCCTGGAAGCGTCCGGTCTGGTCGGTGGGCCTGCCGCACTCGACCATGACGCCGTCGCAGAGGGTGTCGGCGAAGGCGATGCCGACGTTGACGGCCGTCAGCAGGAAGAGGGTCGGCGCGTAGCGGTACTCTCCGAGCAGGGCGAGCGCGGCCCAGCCGGCCGAGGCGGCGCCCGCGGCCAGCACGATGTAGGGCAGACGCCGGCGGCGCAGCAGCGGCACGGCGTCGGTGAGGAGCCCCAGCAGCGGCTTCACGAGGAAGGGCAGCGTCATGACGAGCGTGAACGCGGCGCTCTGGGAGGGGGTCAGGCGCAGGACGTCCTTCTGGAGGAAGTAGATGGGCTCGTAGGCGACGCCGATGAGCCCCTCGGCGAGGTAGGTGGCGACGAAGAAGGCGTAGAGGCGGCGGTCCCGCGGGCTCATTGGTATATCGATGCCGAAAAATGTTTAATAGCGGCGCTCCCTCCGGGGAGACTGTCTCACGACGAGGTCCACATCATGCCCTACATCATCCCGCAGGTCATCGAGCGCGCCAACCAGGGCGCCATGGTCGGCTACGACATCTACTCGCGTCTGCTCAAGGACCGCATCATCTTCGTCGGCGGCTACGAGGGCGAGGTCACCACGGACTCGGCCAACATCCTCATCGCCCAGCTCCTCTACCTCGACAGCGAAGACAACACCAAGGACATCAACCTCTACATCAACTCGCCCGGCGGTCTCGTCACCGCGGGGCTGGCCGTCTACGACACGATGCAGTACATCAAGGCCCCCGTCACGACCATCTGCATCGGCATGGCGATGTCCTTCGGCGCGGTGCTGCTCGCCGCCGGCACCAAGGGCCGGCGCTTCGCCCTGCCGCAGGCCCGCATCATGATCCACCAGCCGCTCATCTCCGGCGGCGGCATCTCGGGCCAGGCCACCGACATCGAGGTCGAGGCCCGGGAGATGTCGAAGACGAAGAAGATCCTCTGCGAGATCATCGCCAAGCACACCGGACAGACCCCGGCGAAGGTCGAGAAGGACTCCGAGCGGAACTTCTACCTTTCCGCCGACGAGGCGAAGGCCTACGGCGTCATCGACGAAGTGATCTCGAACACCAAGGCGCTGCCGAAGAGGAAGTAGAAAGAACCGCCGAGATTATAACTTAAAGGAAGAAGGCCTCCTCCGCAAGGGGAGGCCTTCTTCCTTTTATCGGGGGGTCTTCGGGCCCACGCCGGAAGGGGTACTCCGGCTCAGGCGGGGGGGTGGAAACGGCGCATCCTTATGGAATGAAAGCCCCGCGCGCCGCCGCCCTCGCTCTCCTCTTCCTCCCGGCCCTCGTCGGCGCCCAGCCCGTCGCGCAGACTTCGATCCGCACCGCGCCCGTCGCGACGGCCCTCCCCGCGCCGGTCGTCCCTTCGCTCTCTCCGGCCGGGACCCTGGCGCCGACGCTCGGCGTCCCGACGCTCTCGAACCTCTCCCTGCCCGCGGCCGGCGTCCCGTCCGCCGCTCCCCGCTTCTCCGCCGACACCCACGCGGCCGCCGTGCCGGCGGCCCAGGCGTCCGCGGCCGCGGTCCCGAGCGCCGTACAGGCCGTTCCCGCCGCCGCGCGCGCGCAGCTCCGCACCGCCCCGTCGGCGGAGCACGCGGCCTCCGCTGAGCGCGCCATCGAGGAGCGCACCGCCCCGACCGAGGCCATCGCCGCCTCGCTCAGGGGCGCCTCCGCCGAACTCGCTCCCGCGCGCGGCGAGCGCGTCTCCGACGAGGCCGCTTCGAGCCGCATCGGCCGCACTTTCGACGCTTCCCGCCCCGCTCCCGAGGGGCTTCCCGTCGCGGCCTTCGCCCGGCTCGGCGACGCGCGGGTCCCGGAGTCCGCGCGCCTGCGCCCCGGACGCCAGACCTCGCCCGACGCGGTCCCGTGGTCCGAGGTCGAGCGCGTCGTGCGCTTCGCCTCGCCCGAGGAGGCGCGGAGCTACGAGAAGGACATGAAGGGGGAGTTCCGCCCCCATAGGCCCGGCGAGGCCGCGGGCTGGCAGGACTTCCTGCGCGCCTGCTTCGACCTCATGCAGACGGCCCCCGAGGGGCGCGAGGTGCTGCGCCAGCTCGTCGACGAGTACACGCGCGGCGGCAGGAAGGTCACCATCATGCCGGAGGACTTCGCGGACAGCACGATCTTCCACGACGGCGAGATGGAGGACATCAACGGCACGCACGGGATGGTCGTCCCCGACCAGTACGCCTACTATTTCAACTCGAAGTACCTGGAGTTCGAGAACCGCGACCTCGCCATCCAGTACGTCGCCGCCAACATCGCCCACGAGTTCCGCCACCTCGTCAACCAGGCGCAGGTGGAGCGCATCACGCCCGAGGCCGCCGAGGCCTTCTCGCTCGCCTTCATCAACGAGCAGCGCGCGCGCCAGACGGGCTACCTCGTCGCCGTCCGGACCAACAAGGGGAAGGCGACGGGCTCGACCGAGGACGCCCGGAGTCTCGCTCAGGACCCCGACGGCTATTGGGAGGGCCTGAAGGCGGGCGGCTACTCCCAGTATCTCGACATCGACGAGATGTCCGACCCCGTGCGGGCCTACTCCTCGCGCATCGCCCTCCTCCAGGAGGAGGCGGCTTCCGTGCGCGAGCAGATCGCGCAGCAGATACCGCGCACCCGCGCGGCCCTCGAGATCCTCTCGACGAAGGAAGGCCATGCGGCGGAGCTCAAGAACCTCCGCGAGGAGATCGACACGATGTCGAAGATCCTGCCGGAGGAGCTCAAGGAGATCCTCGGCACGATCAAGGAGCTCCAGCGGATGGTCGCGGTGTTCCGCTCTCCCCGCGCCCGCGGGGACCTGCAGTACCTGCGCGCCGCCGCGAAGTCGCCCGCCTTCCAGAAGCTCGTCGCGGACTACCGCCGCGACCAGGCCGCGCTCGTGCAGCTCCTGCGCGAAAAGCCCATCCCCGCTCCGGTCATGCCCAAGGGCCAGTCCGGCTGGGAGCGCGTGCGCGCTCTCGTGAAGCAATCGCAGCGCGAGCATCCCCAGTACTGGGCCGCGTTCTGGGCGAAGTTCGGCAAAGAATAGCCTGGAAATCCGGCGCCCTTTCTCGACCTGGAAAACGAGGTCGATCCCCTTGGCGTCGGATTTTCAGGCTCTCTGATCTCATCGCATCGCGCTACGAGAGAGGCGCTCCGAACCCCCCAGGGAATCTCCCGTTGAGGGATTCCCTGCCTGTTTCGGATTATTCTGATTGCCCGAGGGGCCGTGGACCCATTTTTTTGCCGGGCAGCATGCCCCATGTGCCCCGACGGCGGACCGCTTAGAATAACTGCATGACCACCAACCCGCCGTGGCTGGTCGCAACCCTTCTCATCTCCCTTCTCCGGCCTTCCAGTTCGCAAGCCCAGACCGTCGTCTCCGTGCACTCGGTCCCGCAGAACCTCCCCGCCGCGCTCGCCCTCCCCGCGCCGTCTCAACGCCTCGCGCTGCCCGCGCCCGTCGCGACGGGCGCCGAGACGGGGCTCGGGCTGCCCGGCCTCGCGGTGCGGCCCGTGCTCCAACTCCCGGCGGCGGCCGCGGACGCGCACGCCGTGCCGGCCGCGCAGGGCCTTCCCGTCGTCCAGGCCGCGAAGCCCGCTGCCGCCGACACGAACGCCGCGGTGAAGACCCCGTCGAAGGCTCTCCTTCCCGTCGCCGACGCGCAGCCGCAGAAGTCCCTCCCTTCCGTCGGAGCCCTCCTCGAGTCCGTCGACGAGCCGGTCGAAGGCAAGGGCGTCGAGACGGCCGGCGTCGGGCGCGGGGGGGGGCGTCTGGACAAGCTCTTCGACGGCGCCGGAGGACGCGGCGGCGCTCCGGCCGGAGTCCCGACCGGCGCGGACGTCCAGTCCGCCGACGCCTATCCCGCGTATCTGCGCGCGCAGTTCGAAGGGGTTCGCCGCATACACGGCGATGAGGCCGTCGTCCGCCTCCAGGACGACATCCGTCTGGCCAAGCGCTTCTTCGCGGAGGTGCTCGGGGATCTCGAGGTCGGGCGCGGCGGGCTCGCCGACGTCGCCGTCGAGCAGCTCATCATGCAGTCGGGCGTCGTGGCGCCCGCGCAGAAGGGCCGTTCGATCGAGGAGCCCGGGAGCTTCGACAAGTTCATCGACCGCATCACCCTCATCGGCTTCGACGAGCAGGGCCGCGAGCGCAGTCTCACAGAGGCCCGCCGGCTATGGGTCGTGCACAATCCTCTCCGGTCCCCCGCGAACGTCCTCGACCTCTTCGGCAAGGCGTTCTGGTCCGGGGAGCTGATCCATGGCGCGAAGGCCTATCGCGAGGCGCGTTCTCTCGGGGGGGCGATCGATTTCGCGCAGCTGCGCTCCGTCGCGCTCGCGAACCGGAAGCTCTCCGGGAAGGCGGAGTTCTCCGGTCCTTCCGTCCATGCCGTCTCCAAGCTGACGGTCCGGACCGTGCGGAAGGTCGTCGCCGGGGCGGTCGCCGAACTGGGGAAGAACGGTATCGTCGTCATGGACTCGAAAGTCTCCGAGCGCCGGGTCGACCGGCGCAACATCTTCGACGTCTCTTTCCGCGTCGCGGACGAAGGTTCCACCGCCGCCGCGGAGGCGGCCCTCAAGGACGCCCTCCTCCGCCAGGACCCGGAGGCGACCTTCCAGGAGAAGCCCGCGGAGCGCCGCTCCGCCATGTCCGCCGAAGAGGCCGCGGCCGTGGGGAGCTTCGATCCGGAGGCCGTGAAGGCCAAAGCGCTCCCGAAGAAGGCTCAGGACGCTCCGGTCGTCCGCGCGTCCCGCGCCGTCGAGCAGGGGCCGCGGAAGCAGGCCGGTTCCAAGCGCCCCGAGCGGAGCGTCCTGCGCGCCGCGGTCGCGGCGGAGGTGGAGACGGTCGCCTCCAGCCCCGACGGGACCCTGCCGTCGCCGAAGGTCTCGGCGTCCCTCGCGCACGGACAGACGTCGAGCGCGGGTCCGATCCCGGGCGTCGATTTCACCGCCGAGCAGCTCGAGCGCGTGCGCACGAGCGACGAGTCCGTCGCGCGCGGAGTGCGTGCCGCGATGCAGAGCATCCTCCGGGAGGGGGAGGCGGTCGAGGTGATCTCGCGCGGTTCCACCTCCCGCCTGACGCACAGCGACGAGAACCCCGACTACGACATCCAGGTCGACCTCCCCGCGCAGTGGAACGCGAAGGACGTCGCGCAGTTCGTCGAGCGGAACCTGGACGCGATCCAGGCGGCCCTTTCCAAGCACGTCCGCCGAGAGACCGCCTGGCTGTTCCCCGGAGTGAAGACCGGCGTCCAGACGGGCGGCGTGGTGTCGCTCACCGACCCGGACTCGGGGAAGCTCGTCGAGGGCGTCTATATGCTGCCCGTGCACGTCCAGGGGCCTGAGGGACTCCTGCTGGACGTGGACGTCACGCTGACCAACCGCCCGGAGTACGCCAACGCCTACCCCGAATATTTCGACGCGCAGCTCGGTGCCGTCCTCCGCCTGGGAGGCGAGGGGGCGGACGTCCGTCTCCTGCGCGACATCCGGCTGGCCAAGCGCTTCTTCTCCGAGGTCATCGGTTCCTATAAGTTCTGGCGCGGAGGCCCCACCGGGGTCGGCGTCGAGCAACTCGTCATTCAGTCGGGCCGCGTCGCGGACGCCGACCAAGGACGCACGATCCTGGAAGCGGGGAGCTTCGACAAGCTCATGGACCGCCTCGTCCTCATCGGTTTCGACGCGCAGGGGCGCGCGCGCAGCGTCGAGGAAGCGCGCCGGCTCTGGAGCGTGCACAACCCCTTCATGGCGCCCGCGAACTTCCTCGACCTGCTCGGCAGGGGCTACTGGGCGAAGCTGATCCATGCCGCGAGGAACTATCGCGAGGGACGGGCGGAAGGGCGAGCCATCGACCTCCAGGCCCTGAAGTCCTCCGTGCGCGGAGTCGGAAAGGCCGGGAAGAGTCGAAGGGAGCGGCAGAGCCCGCCGTCGGTCTCCTCGTATGAGGATGCGGGCGGCGACGCCTCCATCGGCAGCGTCTCCAAGCTGAGCGCCCGGGACATGCGCGTGGCGATCGCCGGGGCGATCCAGAACCTCGAGAAGCGCGGGATATCCCTCAAGAAGCCCCGCGTTGCGGGGGCTCCCATGCGCAGCGTGAAGGGACGGCATCTCCATCTCTTCGACATCGGCTTCCGCGTCTCCGACGAGAGCGTCATCCCCGCCGTCAAGGAGGAGATCGAGAACGCCGTCCTTCAAAAGGACGCCGAGGCGACGTTCATGGAGCCGGAGGAGCCGTCCTCGCGCTCCATCGAGCAGACGGGGGCCGAGAAGCCGCAGGCCCCGCGGCCTCAGGTACGCCCTCGCTCGCAGGGGCCGTCCAGGAAGGACGCCGTCCCCCCTGCGGTGACGCTCCGGTCCGCCGCGCAGCCCCCGGCCGTGGCGCAGACGCCGGTCCCCGCCGAACCGCCGCGCGCGGGCGAGCCGGGCGCCATGACGCTCGAGATGCTGCGCAAGTTCACGCTCACCGGGCCCGAGCCGCTCGCCCGCGGAGACGCGTTCCTCTATGCACAGGGCGCGAAGGCCCTGCCGGCGGGTCTCGAGGGAGGCGCCGTGAGCGCCGCCGAGCTCGTCGGCGACGAGAGCGCGCCGACCCCGCTGGTCCGGCGCGACGGGAGCATCTCCGTGCGTCTCGAGACCACCGACCCGGACGGGAACTCCAAGATGAAGTTCGTCTCCGTCCCCGTCGAGCTCGCTCAGGGGATCCCCTCCGACGCCCTGGTCCAGGTCCGCTTCGACGGGAAGAAGGTCCTCTCCGTGCGTCCCGTGGGCGCCTACCGGGCGGACGTCGTCATCGGCCGGGTCCTGCGCGGCAAGGAGGGGGAGCTGCGGCTCTCCGCCCTCTTCTCAGACGATCCTTCCCGGACGCTCTACGCCCCTCTGCCTCTGGCGGCGGGTGCGAAGGTCCTGGAGGGCTCCATCCTGCAGGCGTTCGTGCGTCCCCTTCGCGACGGGAGATTCGAGGCGGTCCCGCTCGCCGACTTCGGGGCCGCGATCACTCCCGAGATCGCCGCGCGCGAGATCGCCCTGCGCTACGGCGCGCGGGGCTACTTCGACGAGGCGGTCATCCGTCAGGCCGAGGAGATCGGACGGACCCAGGACCCCGCCGCCGACTTTCGCCGCATGAAGGAGAGCAAGGGACGGACCGAGGACCTGCGCGCGCTCCCGTTCGTGACCGTCGACCCCATCGGCGCGGGGGACCTCGACGACGCGTACTACGTCGAGAAGAGCGCGGAGGGCGGCTATACCTGGTACCTGGCGACCTCCGACGTGGCCCAGTACGTGCAGCCGGGGACGCCGGCCTTCCGCGCCGCGGCGCGCATCGGCAACACCTTCTACACTCTCGACAAGGACGGGGTTCCCGAATATCCGATGAACCATCCGGTCGTGTCGAAGAACGTCTCGAGCCTCCTCGACGGGAAGGATTCCCTCTCGATGATCTCGAAGATGTCCTTCAGCCCGGAGGGGAAGTTCCTCCCCGAGAAGTCCGAGGTCTTCCTGGGGCTCGTGCGCGTGCAGGGACGCTACACCTACGACCAGGTCGCCGCGCTCTGGGAGGGGAAGCCGGACCACGGCATCGCCCACCTCGAGCAGGTCTCCCTCGCGCGGGAGCTTTCGGGAAAGCTCGACGCCCACGACGAGGAGCGCGGGAAGCTCAAGCTCGAGTTCGAAGAGACGCGCTACCGCAAGCTGGCCGACGGGAGCTGGAAGGCCGAGCTGGTCATGGACCCGCCGCTCGTCAAGGAATCCCACCACATCATCGAGGAACTCAAGGTCTACGGGAACCAGGCCATCGCCGCCCGCCTCGACGCCATCTCCAAGGACCACGGGATCCCTCACATCAGCCGCGTGCATCCGCCCCAGACCGAGGAGCGGAACCTGAAGCTGCGAACCCAGCTTCTCGCCCTCGGCGTGCCGTGGGAGGTCGATGAGCCGTTGTGGACCTATCTCAAGCGTCTTCAGGCCCTCCCGGGGGCCTCGCAGGAGCTGAAGAACACAGCGCAGATGCTCACGCTCATGAGCCGCAACAGCGCGAAATACGCGGCCGACGACGCCCTGGGGCACGAGGGCCTCGCGCTCGGGGCCGAGGCGTACGACCATCCGTCCACCCCGCTGCGGCGCTTCTCCGACATGTACAACCGCGCGCTCCTCGAGACCTACCTCGAGGGCGGCGATCCCAAGACCGTCCACGCGGCCGTCCTCGCCGACCTGAAGGAGATGGGCTTCGAGAGCTTCGACGAGTATCTCGAGCACCTCAACGGACGGGAGCAGGCGTCCCGGAAGATGGACCGCGAGATGGACGCTTTCATGTCCGTCTACGAGCTCTCAAAGCCGGAGAACCAGGGCCGGCCGCTCGCGGGCTACGTGAAGATGGTCCGGGAAGGAAAGACCCTCGAGGCCACGATCCAGCTCCGCGACGTCCCCGTGACGCTGGTCCTGCGCGAGGGCGAGGCCAAGGGCTACAAGATGCTCGACGAGGTCACGGTGAACGTCCGCAGCGCCGACCTCTACGACCTGGGCGTCGACGCTTCGATCACGAAGAAGGGCGGGCGTCCCTCCTCCACGCGCGAGAAGGGCCGGGAGAAGGGGAACGGGAAGAGGGAGAAGCGCCCGAAGTCGGAGCGGCATTCGCAGGCGGGGCGCCATGCGAAGACGGCGGACGCCCCGGTCCTCGGAGAGCGTCGTTCCTCCCGCGGCGACCGACGGTCCTCGCAGGGGGACCGCCGTTCCGCTCTCGAGGGGGACGCGCAGCCCCGCTTCATCGAGGCTCCGGCCGCTCCTTCCGCGGGCGCGTCGAAGACCGCGTACCTCGGAGGTCTCGAAGGCCTCTCGGGGAAGGAGCTCGCGTGGGCCCTCGGCGACGTCGTGAGCGCGAGGCAACGCTCCAGGGGGAAGTACAAGACGCCTCCGTATCTGTATCGGACCGCGGACAGCGTCATGCAGAGGGGGCAGCGCGGCCTCGTGGACCCGTACTCCGGCGTCTTCGTGCCGGGGACCGGCCGGGAGGGGAAGCAGTACCTCGGGGAGATCGACGGCAACGGCGTCGTGACGGAGATGAGCCTCGAGCACGTCTGGCCGCAGTCCTTCTTCGAGCATGACGAACCGATGGTCTCGGACCTCCACCACCTGATGGCGGTCTTCCGCGCCCCCAACCACCTCCGCGGCCGAATGCCCTTCGGCGAGGCGAAGGACTCGAGCCTCTACGAGAACAAGGCCGGCGCCCGCTCCGACGGCGTCGTCTTCGAGCCGCCGGACTTCAGCAAGGGCCGCATCGCCCGCGCGCTTCTCTACTTCTTCGTCCGCTACTGCGACGAGGACATCTTCCGCGACCACGCCCGCGGCTTCTGGGCTCCGCACGTCGAGACCTACCTGCGCTGGAACCGCGAGCATCCGCCGACCGACTTCGAGCGGCGCCGCAACGACGTCGTGGAAGGCTTCCAGGGCAACCGCAACCCTTTCGTGGACGACCCGACGCTCGCCGACCGCATCGGCGTCGAGGCGCTGCGCTGGCCGGGGACCCGCGAGGACCCGGACGCGCCCTCCCCCGAGGAGGCCTCCGAGCCCACCAACGACGCGGAGATGCGCGAGCTCTACGGCGTCGGCACGGAGAAGGACGAACGCACCTCCGGCCGGGCTCCGGGCCGGGAGGGTTCCGCGAACGACCGTTCCCTCAGGAGTTCCGACCGCTCGAGGAAGGACGCACGGGCCGTTTCGTCGAAACCCGCGCGAAAAGCGGTCCGAGAGAAGTCCCGCTCGCGCAAGGAGCGTTCCTCCGAGGGCCGGTCGGCGAAGAAGTCTCTGCGCCGGGACAAGCGCCGCTGAAAACGTAACGAACGACGCTGGGCCTTATGGCCCAGCCCCGTCGAGGGTCCCCGGCCCCAGGCGGGAAACCCTTAAAGCGCGTACTCTATCCGCATGAGGCGCACGAAGGGGCTCTTCGGACTCTTCCTCCTGACCGCCCTGTTCCCGACGGGGCCGAGCGCCCAGCTCGTCGCCCCCAAGCCGGTCCCTCTCCCGACCCTTCCGGTCGGGAGCGTCGTTTCCGCCGCCGCCGTCGGCGCCGGCGCGAACCTGGCCCGCGGTCCCTGGCTCCAGTCTCCGCTCAATAACGGCCTCATCCTCCCCGCTTCCGCCATCGCCGACTCCGCGCAGGCGCACGCGCAGCCCGTCCCGAGCGCCGTACAGGCCGCTCTCCCCGCCCGCTTCCGGGCGCAGGCCGCCGCCGCTTCGGTCTCCCCGGCCGCCGCCGCGCGCTCCGAGCGCCGCGCGGCCGACACGAAGCCCGTGCGGGGCTTCCCCGAGGGCCCTTCCGCCCAGACCCTTTCCGCCGAGGAGGGAGACCTTTCCTCTTCCGAGCTGGCCGAGGCGCTGGAAAAGTCCATCGCGGATGCGAGGCACGGGGAGTTCTCGAAGAGCGAGGCGAAGGGCGACGAGCGCGCGGGGCGGCGGCTCGACCGCATGTTCGACGGCTCGAAGGCGCGGCAGGACTCCGACGCCATCCCGGTCGAACCGGTCGCTCCCCAGACCGGGTATCTGAAGGCCGTCGAGGGACTCTCCGGCCAGGACCTCTTCTGGGCCCTGCACGACATCGAGGCGAAGGGCCATCACGCGCACGACTACAAGGAGGCCTCGGCCTTCATCTTCGGGACGGCCGACAACGTCACGCTCCGCGGCATGCGCGGGATCGTCGACGCGTACTCGGGGGTCTTCGTCCCGGGAACGGGCGAGAGCGGCGGCCGCTACGGCGAGAGGGGCGACGAGAACGGGGACGGCTACAACGACACCGGCATGAACATCGAGCACGTCTGGCCCCAGTCCTTCTTCAACAAGCGCCTGCCCATGAAGTCCGACGTGCACCACCTGATGGCGACCTTCATGCACCCCAACAGCGTGCGCGGCCACATGCCTTTCGGCGAGGTTCAGGGCGGGGCCACCTACGAGAACAAGGGCGGCGCCAAATCGGACGGCAGCGTCTTCGAGCCCCCGGACTTCACCAAGGGCCGCGTCGCCCGCGCCCTCCTCTATTTCTTCGTGCGCTATTGCGACGGCGACATCATGGCCGGCGACAGCAGCCGCTTCTGGGGCGCGCGCCTCGAGATGCTCCTGCGCTGGAACCGCGAACATCCGCCGACCGATTTCGAGCGGCGCCGCAACGACCTCGTCGAGCGCTACCAGGGCAACCGCAACCCCTTCGTCGACGATCCGTCGCTGGCCGAGCGCATCGGCATGGACGCCCTGCGCAGGCCCGGCCGCCGAGCCTCGGAGAGCGTGAGCCGGCGCGCGCCGGAGAGCATGCCCGGGGGCTGGGCCAAGGCGCTCTCCCCGACGATCCGCCCCGAAGACCTGCGCAAGGGCTTCCAGCAGGTCCGCGAGGACCTGCCGACCCCCGGCGATCCGGAGATCAGCCCCGCCGCCCGCGAGAACCTCCGCGCCGACTCCGGGCAGCACAACCGTCACGGCAAGCGCTGGAACAAGCGCCACCGCCGCCGTTAGCCGCCTTCAAAACCAGAGCAGGTTCAGCTTCCGCAGGAACTCTTCCTCTATGGGGTAGCCCGAGGCCGAGCCGAGGACCGCGTCGGTCCCGCATTCGGGACAGACGGCGGTCTTCCCGTCATCGGTCCATTCCTTGATCCGGCGGGGGCTGTACATCGCCAGGCAGTAGAAGCAGCCGCAGTAGGAGCTGTCGAGGATCTCCTCTCGGTGGTTCGCGGAGTGCTTGTGGGCCTGGGAAGGGTCCTTGGAGGGCACGACCTAATATAGACGGTCCGCAGGGTTTCCGCAAGCGGCGGGAGGGATTGACAAGGGGCGGCGGTTGGCGTAAAATAGCAGTCAGTAGACGCGATTGCTAATTATCAGACAGCCCCCATGCGCCAACTGAACCCGAAGGTCGCCGAGGAGCGCAAGAAGAAGGTCCTGCAGTGGGTCGTCCATTACCACATCAAGACCTCCCGCCCCATCGCCTCCTCCGTCATCGCCGAAGAGGCGGGCCTCGACCTCTCCAGCGCCACCATCCGCAGCATCCTCTCCGAGCTCGAGGAGGAGGGCTACCTCCACCAGCCCCACACCTCCGCCGGCCGCGTGCCCACCGACCGCGGCTACCGCTTCTACGTGGACTACATCCACGACGTCCAGCGACTGGCTTCCGCGGAGAAGGCGGAGATCGAGAAGCAGTACGGCAACCGGCTCGACGAGCTCGACCGGGTGCTCTCGCAGACCTCGCGTCTGCTCTCGAGCGCCTCGCACGGCGCGGGCCTGGTCATCTCCCCCAAGGTCGAGAGCCAGGGCCTCAAGCGCCTGGAGCTCATCCACCTGGGCGGCAACAAGGTCCTGGCCATCATCGTCACCAAGTCGGGCAAGGTCCTGCACTGGCCGATGCAGCTCTCCTTCGTGCCCACGCCGGACCGCGTGCACATGCTCAACCGCTTCCTCAACGAGCACGTCGAGGGCAAGTCCATCCGCGAGGTGCAGCAGATCCTGGCGGTGCAGCTCGAGCAGGCCGAGCACGAGATCCGCGAGCTCCAGCAGTTCGCGCACGCGCTGCTCGGGGAGCTCGAGTCCGCGGTCGCCCCCGAGGACCTCTACCTCGAGGGGGCGACGAGCGTCGTCGCGCACACCGGCGACCTCGGCGACCTGCGCGAGCTCCAGCAGCTCGTCGGCGTCCTCGAGGAGCGCCACCGCCTCTCGGAGCTCCTGCAGGAGCGCTTCCGCAAGCAGATCGAGCGCGCCCGCGCCGGCGACGAGACGGGGGTGGACGTCCTCATCGGCGAGGAGACGAACCTGCCCGCTTTGCGCAACATCAGCCTCGTGACCACCACCTACCGTGCCGGCGACCAGATGGTCGGCCTGCTCGGGGTGCTGGGCCCCAAGCGCATGGAGTACACGCGGATGATGTCGCTGGTCGACTACATGGGGCACGTCGTGAGCCGGGCGCTGGAGGCATGGGATGTCGAACCCAAAGAAGACAAGCCCAAAAGAGCCCGCTGAGGGTTCCGAGTCCCTCGAGGCGTCCGAGGCCGCCGCAGCGCCGGAGGCCGCGGCCCCCGCGCCCGCGGACGCACCCGATTATTACGGCCAGCTGCTGCGTCTGAAGGCGGAGTTCGAGAACTACCGCAAGCGCGTCGACCGCGACAAGCCGCAGTGGGAGCGCCACGGCCGCGAGCAGCTGCTCGCGCGCATGCTGCCGCTCTACGACGTCCTCGTCTCGGCCCACGAGCAGGTCGTGCGCCACGGCGCCGAGCTGGAGAAGGTGGGCGCGGATTCCGGCGACGTGCGCGGCCTGGTGCAGGGCCTGGAGCTCATCTTCAAGGAGTTCACCAAGCTCTTCGAGGCCGAGGGCGTCGCGCGCATCGAGAGCGTCGGCAGGCCGTATGACTTCAACCTGCACGAGGTGCTCGGCCAGGTGGAGACCGACGAGCATCCCGAGGGGACCGTGGTGGAGGAGCTCCAGCGCGGCTACACCCTGGGGGGGAAGGTTTTGCGGGCGGCCAGAGTAAGAACGGCCAAGGGCAAGACGGCGTAGCTCTTCCTCGCCGCCCCTCCCCGTCGGGGAAGGGCAGGGTGGGGGAGGACGTGAAGGAGAATTTTGCGGAGAGGGACGGAACACCCCCTCTCCCAGCCCTCCCCCGCGGGGGGAGGCAGTAAGGACGAACGGAGGCATATAAATATGAGCAAGATCATCGGAATCGACCTGGGCACCTCGAACACGGCGGCCGCCGTCATGGAAGGCGGCAAGCCGACCATCATCCCCTCGGCCGAGGGCACGAGCGTCGGCGGGAAGGCCTTCCCGTCCTACGTGGCCTTCACGAAGGACTCGCAGCTCCTCGTCGGCGAGCCCGCGCGGCGGCAGGCCGTCGCGAACATCGAGGGCACGGCCATGGCCTTCAAGCGGCGCATGGGCGAGGACTACCACTTCAAGCTGCACGGCAAGGAGTACACCCCGCAGCAGCTCTCCGGCTTCCTGCTCCAGAAGGTCAAGCGCGACGCCGAGGCCTTCCTCGGAGAGCCGGTCAGCAAGGCGGTCATCACCGTCCCCGCCTACTTCAACGACAACCAGCGCCAGGCCACCAAGGACGCGGGCCAGATCGCGGGCCTCGAGGTCGTGCGCATCGTCAACGAGCCCACGGCCGCCTGCCTCGCCTACGGCCTCGACAAGAAGGGCAAGGACGAGAAGATCATGGTCTTCGACCTCGGCGGCGGCACGCTCGACGTCACGATCATGGAGTTCGGCGGCGGCGTCTTCGAGGTGCTCTCCACCTCCGGCGACACGAAGCTCGGCGGCACCGACATGGACAACGCGCTCGTCGCGCACGTCGTCGGCGAGTTCCGCAAGGAGACCGGACTCGACGTCTCGAAGGACCCCATGGCCATCCAGCGCGTGCGCGAGGCGGCCGAGAAGGCGAAGATCGAGCTCTCCAGCGTCATGGAGACCGACCTGAACCTGCCCTTCCTCACCGCCGAGAACAACGTGCCCAAGCACCTCGTCCAGCGGCTCACGCGCGCGAAGCTCGAGAGCATCGTCGGCGACATCGTCGAGCGCTGCCGGCACTCCATCGACCAGGCGCTCAACGACGCCAAGCTCAAGACCTCCGACGTCACGAAGATCATCCTCGTCGGCGGCCCGACCCGCATGCCCGTCGTCCAGCGCTTCGTCGAGGAGCACGTGGGCAAGAAGGTCGAGCGCGGCATCGACCCCATGGAGTGCGTGGCTTCCGGCGCCTCCGTGCAGGCCGCCGTGCTCACCGGCGAGGTCAAGGACGTGCTCCTGCTCGACGTCACCCCGCTGACCCTGGGCATCGAGACCCTGGGCGGCGTCACGACCGCGCTCATCGAGCGCAACACGACCATCCCGGTCGAGAAGTCGCAGGTCTTCTCCACGGCCTCCGACAACCAGCCCGCGGTCACCGTGCACGTGCTCCAGGGCGAGCGGCCGATGGCCAAGGACAACGTCTCGCTCGGGAAGTTCGACCTCGACGGCATCCCGCCGGCTCCGCGCGGCGTGCCGCAGATCAAGGTGACCTTCGCCATCGACGCCAACGGCCTCATCAACGTGCACGCCGAGGACCTGGGCACGAAGAAGGCGCACCACATCACCATCACGGCGAAGAACAAGCTCGACAAGGCCGAGGTCGAGAAGTTCATCCGCCAGGCCGAGCAGTTCGCCGAGGAGGACAAGAAGAACAAGGCGAAGATCGAGGCCAAGAACGAATCCGACACCGTCCTCTACGCCGCCGAGAAGGCCCTGCGCGAGCACGGCGACAAGGTCTCCCAGGAGGAGCGCGGCAGCATCGAGCGCGGGGTCTCCGAGCTCAAGGAAGCCCTCAAGGGCGAGGACGTCGAGCGCATCACGAAGGCGAAGGACGCGCTCGTCGCCGCCTCCCAGAAGCTCGGCGAGGCCATCTACAAGGAAGCCGGCGAGAAGGCCAAGGCCGAGAACGCCAAGAGCGGCGGCTCCACCGGGTCGGCCGACGCGAAGGGGAAGGACGACGGGGGCGTCGTCGACGCCGAAGTCGTCGACGAGGACAAGGACAAGGAGAAGCAGGGCTGAGGACGGCCCCGCTCCCGAGCGCGCATGGCTAAAGATTATTACGAGCTCCTGGGCATCCCCAGGAACGCCACGGAGGCCGAGATCAAGGCGGCCTACCGCAAGCTCGCGCTCAAGTTCCACCCCGACCGCAACGCCGGCAACAAGGAGGCCGAGGAGCGCTTCAAGCAGGTGAACTCGGCCTACGAGGTCCTCTCCGACGGGAAGAAGCGCCAGCTCTACGATCAGTTCGGCGAGGCCGGGGTGAGCGGTCAGCACGGCGCCCACGGCGGCCACGGCGGCTTCGGCGGCGGCTTCCGCCAGGGCGGAGATCCCAACGACATGTTCGGGGAGATCTTCGAGAGCTTCTTCGGCGGAGGGGGCGGCGGCTTCGGCGAGCCGGGCGGCGGCCACGCGCGCACGCGCCGCGGCCACGACCTCAAGTTCGAGGCGACGGTCACCCTCGAGCAGGCCTACGAGGGCGTGCAGAAGCCCATCGACTACGAGCGCATCGAGACCTGCGCCACCTGCCGCGGCAGCGGCGCGCGGCCCGGCACCGGCCTCAAGCGCTGCGCGACCTGCCGCGGGGCCGGGCGCGTGCAGTACTCCCAGGGCTTCTTCTCCATGAGCCAGACCTGCCCCGCCTGCGGCGGCGCCGGGCAGACCATCGAGACCCCGTGCAAGGACTGTCGCGGCTCGGGCACCGCGCGCAGGAAGCATCACCTCACGCTCCGCATCCCCGCCGGAGTCTACGACGGCGCCACGCTGCGCGTCGCCGGCGAGGGCGAGGCGGGCGCGCGCGGCGGTCCCGCCGGCGACCTCTACGTGGACGTGCGGGTGAAGACGAACTCCCGTTTCGAGCGCGACGAGGACGACCTGGTCTACCGCCAGCGCATCAGCTTCCCGCAGGCCGCGCTCGGCTGCACCCTCTCGGTCCCCACGCTCGGGGAGGGGAAGTCGCGCATCAAGATCCCCGCCGGCGTCCAGCATGGGGCGCTCTTCCGCCTCCCCGGCAAGGGGATGCCCAAGCTGCGCGGCCGCGGCTACGGCGACCTGCTCGTGCGCGTCGAGGTCGACGTCCCGCGACATCTCGAGGGCCCGGAGAAGGAGCTCGTCGAACAGCTGGGCCGGCTCATGCACAAAGCCGACGAGGAGGACGCCGCCGAGACGGAGAAGGCGGAGAAGGCCGAGAAGACGGCGGAGGCGACGGGGAAGGGCGGCGAGCCGCCGAAAGAGGATGGCGGCATCTTCGGAAAGATCTTCGGCGGAGGCTCCTGATGCCCCAGTTCCTCGTCGCTCGCGAAGACGTCCAGAACGACCGCTTCACCCTGCGCGGCCCGGAGGCCTTCCATGTCGCGAGGGTCCTGCGCTGCCAGCCGGGACAGACCCTCGAGCTCTTCGACGGCAAGGGCGGGCGCTACGCGGCCGTCATCGAGAAGGTGGGCGAGGACGGGATCGTCGAAGGGAAGATCACCGGGACCCTGCACGCCACGAAGAAGGGCACCCAGGTCCAGATGACCCTCTATCTCGGGCTCCTGCGCTCCTCGCGCTGGGACTGGGCCCTCGAGAAGGCGGCCGAGATCGGCGTCTCCGCCATCGTCCCCATCCTCACCCCGCGCACCGTCGTCCAGCTGCGCGAGGAGGGAACGCCCAAGAAGATCGAGCGCTGGGCGAAGGTCCTCACGGCCGCCTCCAAGCAGTGCGGCCGCGCCGAGATCCCCGAGCTCTACCCTCCCCAGCAGTACCGCGAGGCCATCGTGAAGGCCTCGAAGGAAGGCGCCACCTTCGTCGGCTGGGCCAAGCCCTCCGGCGCGATGACCTCGCTGCACGAGGCCCTCGTGAAGGCGCGCCAGCACCACAGGGACGCGCTCAAGGTGAACCTCTTCATCGGCCCCGAGGGCGGCTTCTCCGACGAGGAAGCCGAGCTCGCCGAGATGGAGGGGGCGCACCTCTTCCACATGGGCGCCACGACCTTACGAGGCGAAACGGCCGCGATCGTCGCCGCGGCGCTGGTCCTCCACGATCTCGGCGCGCTGTAATCGGCCTTCCGCGCCGCATGTGACGATTGTTGCTAGTGCGCCGTTCATTATATTCATATATACTATCGGCGCCGCAGACGGACGACGGTAGCTCGGGACAGACGGACTTCGACGGACCTCCCGATTCACGACTTGGGGCGCCCATGCCCCCAGGAGGACCGCATGAAGTCCAGCATCCGCATCGCCGTGCTGTTCGTCGTCTCCGCCCTCTCCTTGGGCTGCGCCAAGGAACGCGTCCTGCTCGAGAAGGAGTCCCGTCTCCTCAACAACGAGTGGAGCAGTTGCGAGTTCACCCTCGACAACCTCGCGCAGGTGAAGCTCTCGCTCTCCGTGCTCAGCGGCAACGGCGTGACCCTCTTCCTGCTCGACAACTACGAGCTCAAGCGCTACAGCGACCTGCAGAAGACGCTCTACGACGGCAAGTTCGCCCATTACGAGGCCTTCCATCAGGACAACAAGAAGCAGGCCTTCTCCTCCGCCCAGCTCGCCCCGGGCAAGTACATGCTCGTCGCCCGGGAAGGGAGCCCGCTCAGGGGCAGCGCCGCGGAGTCGGCGGTGGCGCGCATCCGCCTCGTCGCGGAGTAAGCGGGAATCCCCGCGGGGGAGTCCCGGGGGGATTTGGAGCACGCAAGCAGGGACCGCGCCGCGGTCCCTGCTTTTGTATGATGGAGGCATGGCGACGGAAGAGGCGGGCAAGCCGCCGGAGAAGCCGGGCGAGCGGCTGGAGGACCTCGAGAAGTCCTGCGTCGAGCCGGGACTCTACATCTTCATGCCCGACGGCACCCGCCTCGATCTGACCCTCGCCAACATCGAGCGCGTCGCCGCCGAGTTCTGGGAGGACCCGGCGAAGTTCTCCCCCGAGGCGCGGCAGGCCATCGACCTGGAGAAATGCGCGATGTGCCCGGACCTCGGCCGGCCCGGCGTCTGCCACGCCATCCACCCCATCCTCCCCATCGTCCGGCAGGCCGACAAGTACCGCTCCTACACCCCGGTGCGGGTGCTCTTCAAGGCCGAGGACGGGAAGCTCGTGCGCAGCGCCGAGGTCCCCATCCAGCAGGCGCTCTCCTACGTCTGCACCCTGAGTCTCATCTGCTACTGCGACGTGGGCAAGAAGTACTGGGAGTACTACGAGGGGATCCACCCGCTCATGCAGGCCCACGAGATCGCCCACCGCCTCCTTCTGAACATCAACCAGGCCAACGCCGGGGACCCGGAGAAGGTGCGCGCCATCGTCGAGCAGTTCGAGCGCGAGATCATGGTGACGACGCGCTGCGTGCTCAACCGCCTCCATCTCCTCTGCCGCGAGGACGCCCTCCTCAACGCCTTCGTCACCGCGCAGTCGCCCGCCGCGCTCATCAAGATCATGACCGGAGGCTGATGCCCCGGGTCCTCCACGTCGGGCAGACGGGCTTCGAGGCCTTCCTCGCCAAGGAGGCCGGCGCGGCGCTCGAGAAGGGGCCGGGCTGGGCCCTCTGCGAGAGCGAGCGCTCCGACCTCTGCTTCGCCCATCTCACGCTCTTCGAGCCCGTCGAGCTCCGCGGCGACTCGGTCAACGCGCTGGCGGGACGGGCCGCCGACCATTTCCTCGAGACGAGCCGCACCGAGCGCTACGAGAAGCCCTGGCCCCTCTGCTTCGAGGCCGCCGGGGTCGCCGGTCTCGGCGCGCGCTGCCGTGCCGTCGAGGAGGTCTTCCTCGAGAAGACGAGCCGCATGGCGCGCGTCCTGCGCCTGGCCGAGAAGGGGCGGCCGGAGCCCGGCGCCGCCCGCGGCATGTTCCTCTACCTCGCCGACTTCCGCCGCGCCTTCGTCTCGCGCATCGCCTTCGCGGGCGGGCAGCGGCGCATGGCCGACGACCCTCAGGCGCCCTCGCGCTCGTTCCTCAAGGTCGAGGAGGCCTACCGCGTGCTCGGCGAGTCCCCGCTGGAGGGGGAGAGCGTCGCGGACCTCGGCGCGGCCCCGGGCGGCTGGAGCTACAGCGCGGCCCGGCGCGGGGCGCGGGTGGTCGCCGTCGACAACGGCCCGCTCAAGGGCGGCGCGCTCGACCATCCGCTCATCGCGCACGCACCGGAGGACGCCTTCAAGTACTTCCCCGAGCGGCCTGTGGACTGGCTCTTCTGCGACCTCATCGAGGAGCCGGGCCGGGTCCTCGAACTGCTGCGCCGCTGGGTGGAGGCGGGTTCCTGCCGTCGCTTCATCGTGAACGTGAAGTACGGCCGCCAAGACCCCCTGCCCCTGCTGCGCGAGCTCCGCTCCCCCGAGGGCGGCCTCCTCCCGCGCTGCGCGCTGCTGCGCGCGCGGCACCTCTACCACGACCGCGAGGAGTTCACGCTCGTGGGGAGGCTGAAGTGACGCCGCGGCCCCTGCGCGAGGAGGACCTGCGCGAGACCTTCCTGCGCTCGGCGGGAGCCGGCGGGCAGAACGTCAACAAGGTCGAGACCGGCGTCCTGCTCGTCCACCTCCCGACCGGGCTGAGCGTCCGCTGCACCGACGAACGCTCGCAGGCCCAGAACCGCCTCATCGCCCGCCGCCGCCTGGCCGAGAAGCTCGAGACGCGCGAGCGGGCGGAGGCAGCGCGGCGCCGCCATCTCTTCGAGCTCGAGCGCCGGCGCAACCGCAAGCGCAGCCGCGCCTCCAAGGACCGCATGCTCGCCGACAAGCGCCACCGCGCGCGGCTCAAGGACTCCCGCCGCAGCCGCGAGGATTGAGACCCGCATGCTCCATGTCGTCGCCTTCATCGCGTCCGTCGTCTGCGTCTACCTCGGCATGCAGTATTACATCGCCTGGTGGACGCTGCGCCATTTCCCGAACCTGCCCGTCGCGCCCGGAACGCTGAGGATCCTGCTCCTGCTCGTCGCGCTCTCCTTCCCGCTCGGGATGTGGCTGCTGCGCAGCCACTCGACCCCCTTCACGCGGGCCTTCGCCTGGCTCTCCTTCATCTGGCTCGGCGCGTCCTTCCTCATGCTCTCGAGCGCCGTGCTCGGAGACCTCCTCGAGACGGCCCTGCGCTGGTCGCGCTGGGCGGGGCCGGCGCACCGCGGCGCGGCCTGGGGCGTCCTCCTGCTCGCCGCTTTCTCCGTCGGCTGGTCGCTCTTCGACGCGGCCCGGGTCCCCCGGGTCCGCGAGGTCGAGGTGCGCCTGCCGCGCCTGCCGCGCGAGCTCGACGGACTGCGCGTCGTCCAGCTCTCGGACCTGCACCTGGGGCTGAGCGTCTCTCTCGACCAGTTCGAACGCATCCTCGAGCGCGTGAAGGGCCTCTCGCCCGACCTCGTCGTCTTCACCGGCGACCTCCTCGACCCGGGCTTCGCCGGAGAGGAACGGCTCGCGAGTCAGCTCGCCGGGCTCGCGCCGCGTCTGGGAGTGCTCTCCGTCTTCGGGAACCACGAGCACTACCACGGCGTCGACGCCTCCCTGGCCTCCTACCGCCGCAGCGGCCTGCCGCTGCTGCGCGGAGAGGTCCGCGTCCTTCCGGGGGGGCTGCAGGTGGCGGGCATCGACGACCAGATGGCCGCGCGGCTCGACGACGAGGACGTCGGGAAGGTCCTCGGACGGCTCGACCCCGCGAAGCCCTCCATCCTGCTGAGCCACCAGCCCCTGCGCTTCGAGCTCGCGGCGGAGAAGGGCGTGGGCCTCATGCTCTCCGGGCACACGCACCGCGGCCAGCTCTTCCCCTTCACGCTCCTCGTGCGCGCGGTCTACAAGCGGGTCTACGGACCCTATCGCTCCGGGGCGTCGACGCTCTACGTGAGTCCGGGCGCGGGGAACTGGGGCCCTCCGATGCGCTTCCTCGCCCCCGCCGAGATCGTCCTTCTGAGGCTGCGCGCTCCATGAGGGTCTTCTTCAAGACCTTCGGCTGCCGGGTCAACCAGTACGAGACCGAGCGCCTGCGCGAGCGTCTCCTCGGCGACGGGGTCTCCGTCGCCGTCCCCGACTTCGAGACCGCCGACGTCTGCGTCGTGAACACCTGCAGCGTCACCGACGAGGCCGACAAGGACGCGCTCCAGCTCCTGCGCCGCATCCACCGGCGCAACCCCGCGGCGCGGCTCATCGTGACGGGCTGCCTCGCCACGCGCGCGGCCGAGCGGGTGCGCGCGGCCGCGCCGGGCGCGATCATCGCCGGCAACGCCGAGAAGGAATCCCTCCCGGAGCTCGTGCTGCGCCCTCCGGCGCCGTCCTGTGCGCCGGAGGACGGCGCGAGAGGAGGACGCCCGCGTGCCGGCCCGGCCCCCGCGTACGCGGGACTCTCCTCCTTCTCCGGGCACGCGCGGGCGTTCGTGAAGGTGCAGGACGGCTGCGACATGAAGTGCAGCTACTGCGTCGTCCCCTCGGTCCGGCCGAAGCTCTGGAGCCGACCCCTGCCGGAGGTCGAGGCGGAGGCGCGCGCGCTCATCGCGCGCGGCCACCGCGAGCTCGTGCTCTGCGGCATCCGGCTCGGGCGCTACCTCGTCGCGGAGGGAGGGAAGCGGACCGACCTCCTCGGTCTGCTCCAGCGACTCGCCGCGCTGGAGGGGGATTTCCGCCTGCGCCTCTCCTCGCTCGAGATCACCGACTGCACCGACCGCTTCCTCGACGGCTACGCGGCCCTCGGCGAGCGGGTCTGTCCCTCCTTCCACCTGCCCCTGCAGTCGGGCGCCGAGACCGTGCTCAAGCGCATGGGGCGCTGGTACGGCGCGGTCTTCTATCGCCGGCGCCTGATGGCCCTGCGCGAGCGCCTCCCTGGCGCCGCGGTCTTCACCGACCTCCTCACGGGCTTCCCGGGGGAGACGGACGAGGAGTTCGACGCCACGCGCGCCTTCGCCGAGGACGCCGCCTTCTCCGGCCTGCACGTCTTCCGCTTCTCCGCCCGTTCCGGGACCCCGGCGGCGGCGATGGGCGGGCAGGTCCCCGCGCCCGAGCTGCGGCGGCGGGCCGAGGCCCTGCGCCGGCTCGACCGTTCCCTGCGGGGCGCCTTCGCCGCGGCCGCCGTCGGCTCCCGCCGGCGCGTCCTCGTCGAGGAGTCCCTCCCGAAGGTCACCGCCATGACCGACCATTTCCTCAAGGTCGTCCTGGACCGCGACCCCGGTCCCGGCCTGCACTGGGCCCGCGTCGTCTCCTCCTCCGGCCCCGACGCCTCCGCCGTCGTTTGAAAAGTGTAAAAGTGTGGTAGCAGGCACCAGGGAGCGGGGGGCGGACTTCCCTGGCTGGCGGGGGGGGCGGCCGTTATAGTAGAATCCCTGTTTCCAAAAGGGTTTATAGCCATTTCATGAGCAAGGACTGCCTCTTCTGCAAGATCGCCGAGGGGACCGTGAGGTCTCAGAAGGTCTATGAGGACGACCATGTGGTCGCCTTCAAGGACCTCAACCCCCAGGCCCCGACGCACATCCTGCTCATCCCCCGCCGGCACATCGCGGGACTCTCCGCGAGCGGCGCCGACGACGAGGCCCTGCTCGGGAAGCTGCAGGCCGCCGCCCGGGCCGTGGCCGCCGAGCTGAAGCTCGCGAGCTTCCGCCTCGTGACCAACGACGGGCGGGACGCGGGACAATCGGTGGACCACCTCCACTACCACCTGCTCGGCGGGCGGCGGATGGGCTGGCCTCCGGGCTAGATTTCAACGGCGTCCGGGGCCGACGGCCCGGGGCGCCGATCAACGAGTGAGCTGAGAGAAGCCAAGGCGGTGAATACATAACATGGTCTTCGTCAAGATCCGCGACAACGAATCCATCGAGGAGGCGCTGCGCCGGTTCAAGCGCGAGTGCGAGCGCAACGGCATCCTCAAGGAGATCAAGCGGCGGGAGCATTACCTCACGCCCAGCGTGAAGCGCAAGCTCCGCCAGCAGGAAGCCCTGCGCAAGATGCGCCGCCTGCGGCGCAAGCGCGCGATGAGGGGCTGAGCGTCCTTCGGGGCGCGGCTCCCATGGCACAGTTCACCGAGCAGACGCTGGAGGACATCCGCCAGCGGGTCCCCATCGAGGAACTGGTCCGGGAGTACGTGCCCGGCCTGAAGAGGGCCGGGCGCAACTGGAAGGCCTGCTGTCCCTTCCATCAGGAGAAGACGCCGTCGTTCATCGTGTCGCCCGAGCGCGGGACGTTCCACTGCTTCGGCTCGTGCAGCACGGGCGGCGACGTCTTCACGTTTTTGATGAAGGTGGAGAACCTCGAGTTCCCCGAGGCCGTCGAGAAGCTCGCGACGCGTGCGGGCGTGACGCTGCCGAAGGACTCGTGGCAGTCGAGCCCCCAGGCGCGCGAGCGCCGGCGGCTCCTCGACGCGCTCGAGTTCGCGCGCGAGTTCTACCACGGCGAGCTGATGGCGTCGCCCGAGGCGCTGAGCGCGCGGCAGTACCTCGAGAAGCGGGGGCTGAAGGCCGAGACGGTGAAGGCCTTCCAGCTCGGCTACGCGCCGCGCGCCGGCCGCGGGCTGCTGCCGGCGGCCGCGGGGAAGGGCTACGACGCCGCCCTGCTGATGAAGGCGGGGCTCGCGGCGCGCCGCGAGGACGGGACGTACCGCGACTATTTCTGGGGCCGGGTGCTGTACCCGATCCGGAACGCGAAGGGGGAGACGGTCGGCTTCGGCGCGCGCGTGCTCGGCGCCGGGGAGCCGAAGTACCTGAACTCCCCCGAGACGCCGCTCTTCTCGAAAGGGCGGGTGCTGTACGGGTTCTTTGAAGGCTTGTCGGCCGTCCGCAAGGACCGGCGCGTCGTGCTGATGGAAGGCTACATGGACGTGCTGGCCGCCCATCAATGGGGGCTGCCCATCGCCTGCGCGCCGCTCGGGACGGCCGTGACGGAGGACCACGCGACGACGCTCGCGCGCTACGTCGAAGAGGTCACGTTCCTCTTCGACCCGGACGCGGCGGGCGCGACCGCGGCGATGCGCGGCGCCGAGATGCTGCTCGAGCGGGGCCTGCGCGTGCGGGTCGCGACGGTCCCCGGCGGGCTCGACCCCGACGAGCTGCTCATGAAGAGCGGCCGGCGCGGGCTCGACAAGTGCCTCGAAGAGGGCGCGGACCTCGCGGAGTTCCGCACGGTCCTCTCGCTGAAGGGGCGCGCGGGCGCGTTCCTCGAGCCGGAGGACAAGGCGAAGGTCGCCGGCGAGGTTCTGGGGACGATCGCGCGCTGCCCCGACCAGGTGCTCAAGCGCGAGTGGGTCCGGCGCCTGTCGCAGAAGCTCGACGCCGACGAGGAGTCGCTGCTCCTGCAGCTGCGCCGCAGCGGCGAGCCGCCTTCGCGCATGCGCGCCCTGGCGCCGAAGGCGCCTGCGGAGCGCGCGGCGAAGCCGGTCCCGGCGGCGGAGAAGGACATCCTCCTCTGCCTCCTGCGCCAGCCCGCGCTGGCGCTCGACGACGCGCTCGTGGCGGAGGCGGATCTCTCGGACCCGCGCGCGCGGGCGGTCTTCGCGGCGATGCGCTCGACGTACGGCGCGTCGGAAGGGGGGACCTCTCCGGCGCGGGTTCTGGAGGCGCTGGAAGGGGAGGCGCGGACGCTGGCCTCGGTCCTGCTCGTCGACGAGCGGGCCCTCAGCGACCCCGCCGCGGTGCTCTCGGGCATCGTGGGACGCGCGCGCCGCGAGCGGCGCCTGAAGGAGCTCGAGCCGGTCGTGCTGCGCATGGCCGCCGAGGGCGGCGCCGGGGAAGGGTCGGCGGAACTGAAGACGGAATATATGCGGCTTTTATCTGAACTGAAAGGGACGAGGAGAGACTGATGAGCGCGACGCCCAAGCAGGCACTCGGGGATCTGATCGAACTCGGCAAGGAGCACGGCTACTTGACGCTCGAGGAGATCAACCGGTCGCTGACCGCCGCCAACATGTCGTCGGACGAGATCGACGGCCTGATGGCGACGCTGGAGGACCTCGGCATCGAGGTCGTCAACCGCAAGAAGGCGAAGGTCTCGGCGCCCGCCGAGCGCGAGGCGTACACGGAGGAGTGGGAGTCCACGCCGGACGTCTCGAACTCCATCCGCATGTACCTCTCCGAGATGGGCAAGGTGCCGCTGCTCTCGCGCGAGGAGGAAGTCACCCTCGCCCGCAACGTCCGCGAGCGCGAGAAGGAGCTGCGCCTGCTCGTGCTGGAGTCCCCCATCACGATGCGCGAGATCCGCAACTGGGAGACCCTCATCTCGCTGCAGGAGATGACGCCCAAGGAGCTCATGCCGCGCGGCCGCAAGACCTCCCAGGAGCTCTCGGCGATGCGCCGCAAGATGAAGGCGGTCGCCCAGTTCATCGGGAAGTCCGAGAAGGTCGTCGAGCGCCTGCGCCGCCGCCTGCTGAGCCCGCGCCTCTCCGACAAGATGCGCCAGAAGGTCCACCGCACCATCGAGGCGCGCAACCGCGAGATCGTCGACAAGATCCTCGGGCTGAACCTCAACCAGGACAAGATCAAGCGCCTCACCAACAAGATCAAGAGCCTCGCGCAGAAGATCCGCGAGTGCCAGGACGAGGTCGCCCACTACCGCAAGCGCTACGGCATCGACCCCGCCGAGCTGCTGCGCCTGCATGAGCTCAACGCCAAGGGCCGCCTGACCAACGAGCAGTTCCGCTCGAAGACCGGCTACACGCCGAGCGCGGTCGAAGCGGCGCTCGAGAACATGCGCATCGTGCTGGAGCGCCATGACCGGCTCGTGCACTCGCTGCCGATCCAGGTCGTCGAGTTCCTCGAGCTGGACAAGCGCATCGTCACCCTCGAGGAGCAGATCCTCCAGGACAAGCTCAAGCTCATCAAGGCGAACCTGCGCCTGGTGGTCTCCATCGCGAAGAAGCACGTGAACTCGAACCTCGAGCTCTCCGACCTCATCCAGGAGGGCGGCCTCGGGCTCATGAAGGCCGTCGAGAAGTTCGAGTACAAGCGCGGCTTCAAGTTCTCGACCTACGCGACCTGGTGGATCCGGCAGTCCATCAACCGCGCGATCGCCGACCAGGCGCGCACGATCCGCATCCCCGTGCACATGAAGGAGCTCATCAGCAAGCTGATGAAGGTGACGCGCCGCTACCGCCAGGAGCAGGGCCGCGAGCCCACCCTCGAGGAGTACACGCGGCACCTGCACATCTCGGTGGACAAGGTGAAGAACGTCCTGAAGATCATGCAGGAGCCCATCTCGCTGGCCACGCCCATCGGCGAGGACGAGGACTCCTATCTCGAGGACTTCATCGAGGACAAGGCCGGCCCGGCGCCGTCGAACTCCGCGCAGGGCTTCCTGCGCCGCGCCGAGGTGGAGAAGGTCCTCGGGTCCCTGACCGACCGCGAGGCGAAGATCCTGAAGCTCCGCTTCGGCATCGGCACCGGCTACCCGCGCACCCTCGAGGAAGTCGGCCGCATCTTCAAGGTCACCCGCGAGCGCGTGCGTCAGATCGAGAGCAAGGCCATCCGCAAGCTCCGCCACCCTTCCCGCTCCCGCGGACTGCGCGACTACATGGACTAGCCGGTAGGCATGGATCGGAAGACCGAGCGGCTCATCTACAACGGGGTGTTCGCGGCGGCGCTGCTGCTCGCCGCGCTCCTGCTCGTCTCCGCGGGACGCCGCCTGCTCGCGCGCTGGAAGGCGCCGGCTCCTCCGGCGGCGGCCGTCGCGGCGGCGCCGGACCCGATGAAGGACGGCATGTCGCGCGTCGAGCGGCCCATGCCCTTCATCCCGCCCGTCCAGCTCATCCGCCGGGCGCCGCAGCGCCGCGCCAGCGCTCCGCCGGCCGTGCCCGCGCCCCCTATCACGCCAGACAAGCGCAAGTGACTCCCCTTCCGCCCCTCCTCTCCCCTCGGGGAGTCTGGGCTATAAGGCTTCCCTAATCGCCCGGTCCCGGCACTTTCAGCGCCGGGGTGCCGGCGAGGTGTAGGAGGGGGGAGAGCTGATGAAAAAGAAGAAGGCCCGCTTTCGCGGGCCTTCTTTTTTGCGTCCGCCCCCTTCCCTGCCCTTCCCCGTGGTGGAAGGCAGTGGGGAAGGGAGGTTACTTGTGCGGGTGCACGTCCCGCTTCAATATGTCCCTGATGATCTCCGCCGCGACCTCCTTGCCGCCGAGGCCGAAGGCCAGCGCGAAGGCCAGACCGAGCGAGGCCAGGATGATCTGCACGCTGGAGGCGAGCAGCAGCATCTGGATGCCGAGCTGCTCCATCGCCATGAGCGTCGAGAAGACGACGATGACGACGTACGCCGCCTTGGCGAGGACGTCCCCGCCGCGGATGTCGTTGGCGGAGGAGGCGTTGGCCACGACCTGCGAGAGGAAGCGGGCGAACATGAGCCCGCCGAAGAGGATGAGGATGGCCGCGATGACCGAGGGGAGGAAGAGCATGAAGCGCTCGAGGAGCTCGGAGACGGCCGCCAGGTTCACGGCGTTGGCCGCCGAGACGAAGAAGGCGAAGAGGACGAACCAGTAGACGAGGAAGCCGACGACGTAGCCCAGCGACTTTCCCATGCCCAGGCGCGCGAGGACCTCTCCGACGCCGACCTTCTGGACGGCGTCGTCGATCTTGGCCCGCTCCAGGGCGCGCTCGACGACCGAGCGCAGCAGCCGGGCCACGAAGAGCCCGATGAGGACGAAGAGGAAGGCGGCGGCGAAGCTCGGCACCTGCGAGAGGACGCGGTGCAGAACCACGCGGAACGGGTCGGCGACGAGCTGGACGAAGTCCTGGTTCATCATGGGCTGATTATAGCACGGCGGCCCGTGCGGGAGGGCGAGCTGTTTATACCGTACGCGACCATTGTCACATTGCCGTCGGCTTGACAGGTCCGAGGTCCACTGCTAGACTCTCAACGTAGCTGCGCGAGCGATGCCAAACCACGCCGAGGCCCGCCGCACCCTTCCTCTATTGGGCGCTTCGTTATTCGCCCTCCTTTTCTGTCTCCCCGCCGCCGCCGCCGTCACCCTGACCTCCGTCGAAGGCAAGGTCTATCTGCGCGGGACCGGCTCCGTGCTCTGGAACGAGGTCGCCGTCAACCGCGAGGTCCAGCCCGGCGAGGAGCTCAAGACCGACCCCGGCGCGCGCGCGGTGCTCACCTTCGACGACGGCTCCCGCGTCGAGATCGGCCCGCGCAGCTCCTTCCAGCTCGAGAACGCCGCGGCCAACGACGCGCGCATGCGCATCGGCGTCGGCTGGATGAAGGCCATGGTCTCGAAGGTCCTCAGCCGCCGCTTCTCCGTGCGCACCCCGACCGCGGTCTGCTCCGTGCGCGGCACCGAGTTCGACGTGAGCGTCCGCGACGACGGACGCACTTCGGTCGACCTCTTCAAGGGCTCGCTCGGCGTCGCCGACAACCGCGGCAGCGAGGTCCTCCTCAAGGAAGGCCAGCGCGTGGACGTGGACCAGGGAGGCGTCGGCCGCGTCGGGGCCATCGGAGGCAAGGCCGACGACGGCGGGCCCGCCGACTCCAAGGAGCGCCAGGCGCTCAAGCGGGAGGTCGGCCTCGAGATGACGAAGGAGGAGGTCCAGGCCGCCGCCGCCCTCGAGCAGAAGAACGCCGTCTACCAGCAGGGCAAGGCGATGGTGGACGTCAACGGCTACCGCGTGCGCATCGAGGAGTACATCATCCGCCCGGCCGCCGACACCTACAAGTTCGTCGTCCTCAACGAGCGCGCCGACCGCTTCGACTACTTCTTCCGACAGGGCACCTTCAATAAGGCGCTCCCCGACGACCTCAGCGTCGCGCTGCGCCAGGTCCCCGGCTGCGTCGGCGCCCCCTGCGACTACTGGGTCACCGACTTCAAGACCGGCTACTCGAACACGCAGGACAGCGTCGTCGAGACGGCGAGCGGCGGTCACCTGGTCGACCTGAACAACAATCAGGTCTCGGGGGATGAGGTGACGTTCGCTTTCGATGCGGCAAAGAACGATTACGCTTCCGTTTCCGCTCCGACCGCCGACACCGCCGGCGCCAATCCGGGGCGCAACGCGAACACCAGCTTCTGGGCCGCTCTTTACGACACCTACTCCCTCGCCTACAACGGTCAGAACCACAACACGTGGACCTCGGCCGTCGGCGCCTACAATGCGGCTGCGGGCGGGGCGAATTGCACGGCGGGAGGCGTCGGCTTTGGCTGCGGAGGCGTCCAGAGCATGGGCGACTCCAACGGCGTGGGCGACCAGCGCACGGTGAATAACGTGACTTCCGTGCTCCGCTCGCCGAACTGCGATACTCTCGACAACTGCACCGGCTACCGCGACAGCGGCCTCTTCCACTACATCATCTACTCGAAGAACGGCGACGGGTCGAAATGGGACAAGTACGACACCTACGTCATCGACGACGCGGGCAAGGTCGCTCCGTTCTCGGCCTTCTCCGGTGCCACGAGCGGCTCCGCGTATAAGGCGACGCTCCTGAAGTGGAACTATCAGCAGATCATCACCGCCTCGGAGTTCGGCGGCCGCCGCATCGACCTGGTCTTCGAGCCGAAGATCCTCATCGAGTCGGGACTCATTCCTTAATAAGAGACAGGGAAACGATTTGAACCGCCTCCAGACGAGACTCAACCGGACCCTGCGCGGCTGCGCAGGGCTCCTTCTTTTGATGGCGACCGCAGCCCGGGCCGTCGAGTACGTCCCCATGTACAACCTCTCGCTTATGGGGGGGCAGTACTTCTTCGCCGGGGACAAGAGCCGCATGAACGCGAACGTCTCGGCCAACGTCACTCCGGCCGTGAAGCTCGACAG
This sequence comes from Elusimicrobiota bacterium, assembly GCA_041660925.1. Taxonomy (NCBI): domain Bacteria; kingdom Pseudomonadati; phylum Elusimicrobiota; species Elusimicrobiota bacterium. The sequence continues at coordinate 139,162 of JBAZVI010000006.1, read as the reverse complement.
CGGGTGGACCCTGCTGCCGACCTACAGCGGCTACTATAAGGGAACGAAGGCCGTCACCGACGCGGTGGGTTCCGGCACGCTCTTCCAGCAGCAGTTCGACAACCGCCTCGGGCTCTCGGCTCTGCGCGCGATCGCGGGCACGGACTGGAAGATCAAGCCTTCGGTGAGCTACAAGCACGAGCTCCTCAAGGAGACCCGCGACGAGGCCTGGGGGAAGGGCCTTTTCGACTACCAGAAGTTCGGCGTCGGCTTCGAGGGGGAGAAGGTCTACCGCGACCCCTTCTCGCTGCGCGTCGGCTACGACTTCTACTACGTGCGCTTCCCGAACTATCAGTCGCTCGAGTCCAAGTCCGGGACCGACCCGCTGGGCAACCCGCTCGGCCGCGAGACCGCGGGGAAGAACGTGCTCGACACGATCAACAACCAGGTCAGCGTCACCCTGACCCGGCCCTATCCTTACGACGACCCGAAAGTCTCTCTCTCGGCCTCCTACAGCCTCCTCTGGCAGAAGTTCCCGGACCAGAAGCTCGTCGACGCGGCGGGGCAGTACAAGAACGCGAACCGGCAGGATTTCAGCCAGAGCGCCGGCCTGGGCGCCACCTATCCGCGCAGCTTCCGCTCCGACACGGTCCGCGTCACCGGGGGCTTCCAGCTCGGCCTCGCGTACAACGGCTCCAACCAGAACACCTATGACGCCGGCCAGACGAAGTACGTGCCGGACTCCTACAGCTATACCCAGTACTCGATGGGCCCGAGCGTCTCGGTGGCCTGGGGCGACGACATGAAGATGCCGCAGACCGCCGGGCTCGCCATGACGTGGTCGCGGACGCAGTATGCCGGCCGCCTCGTCCAGGACGCCAACGGGCTCTATCAGGACTCCGCGCAGTACCAGAGCCGCTATCTCGTCGGGATGAACTACTCCTATCCCGTCGCCCCGCACTTCCGGCTCAACGCGCAGGCGAACTTCCTGATGGCGCGCTCGAACATGACGTACGAGAAGACCTACAAATACTCTTACAACACCTCCAGCTATCTTTTCGGCTTTACGTACGATTATTGACGCGCCGTCCGTCCGGTCCGTGCCGTTTGTGACTTTTGTCGCTGTGACGCAAGTCGTGAGGAAATCGCGGGTCCGTTGTGGTACAATCAAGACCGTAGCTTAGACCGCGTTTCCGGGAAGCCGTGGGTTGAAGCGAACGCCGAGAATGCCACGCCGAGCAGGTGCTCCGCGGGCGGCCCTCAGGGCCGTCTGCCACCTTTTCTCCGCCGCTATAGCGGCGGGGTTCCTCCTCCTCCCCTTCCTTTCCGCTCCCGCGCGCGCGCAGTCCTTCACCGGCGACTTCTCACAGGCGGGCGGCGCGGTCTACGACAGCGGCTACTTCGACGAGCTGAACAAGGTCGTCCTCTCCACGGTCTCCGGCACCCCGTACCTGTATGCCGTCGGCTACCAGACGACCGGCGGCGCCAACGAGGACTGGACCATCGTGAAGTACGACCTGTTCGGCGCGATGGTGGCCTCCCGGACGGTCCACGAGAGCGCCAACGACCGCGCCTACGACGCCGCCCTCGACTCCGCCGGCAACCTCTACGTCGTCGGCGAAGTCGCTGCGAGCAGCGCCACCAGCGCCCTCTACAAGTTCGACGCGAACCTCGTCTTCCTCACCTCGCACAGCATCGCCGGCAGCGCCCAGGCGGTCGGGATCCGGAAGTCCGGGACCGAGAAGGCCTTCACCCTCAGCTTCAACGCGAACCAGGTGTTCCTCAGCCGCTTCAACGCCTCGGTCCTGCTCGGCGGCACCGGCACGGAGCTGCGCGTCGTCACGAGCTACATCAACAACGTGTACAACGCCCGCTCGCGCTTCGCCATCGACGACAGCCTCGGCGAGGTCATCTTCGAGCTGGGCTTCTCGACCGGCACGAGCCCGGCCAACGTCCAGAACCGCTTCGAGCTCTACAAGTGGAACGGCGAAGTCGCGGACCTCAGCCTCGCCGCCCCCACGGCGATGACCTCGGTCGGCTTCGACGCACGGTCTTTCAAGGGCAACGACATCGTGCGCGCGCCGGACGGGCTGCTCTACGCCGTCGGCCTCGCCACCAACGGCCCCGTCTCCGATTCGGTCCTCGTCGTCTACGATCCTTCTGCGGGCCTCGGCCTCCAGTCCACTGCGGCGGTCGCGGGCATCCCGTTCCTCTGGTCCGTGGGCGTGGACACCGTGACCGGGCACGTGCTGGCCTCCTGCGGGGTGGACACCTACCGCTACCGCTACGATGGGATCGGAAACCTCTACCGGCTTCCGACCGCCAGCGGCGGCGGCCGCTCGATGGCCGTGGCCTCCTCGAGCCAGGTCTTCGTCGGCGGCGACGCCGGCCCCGACTTCGTCACGAAGCGCCTGAACGTGAACGGGTCGGCGGGCGCCGGCACGGGCGTCGTCATCACCACGAGCGCGGTGCTGGACCACCCGACCTACAACAGCCAGCGCAGCATGGCGCGCGCCTCCAACGGCGACCTCTACCTCGCGCACTCGAAGGCGTACGGCGGCGGCAAGCGCATCTTCCTCGCGCGCTCGACCGACAACGGCGCGACCTGGGCGGACACGACCGCGGCGCCCATCGAGAACATCCCCTCGCCCGTCGGCGACCAGACCGACCCGGCGCTCGCCATCGACTCGACGGATAAGATCCACGTCGTCTTCGCCGCCTACAGCACGGTCATCGACGCCAGCGGCCCCGAGGGGAAGGTCGCCTACGTGCAGGCGGCCGCTCCCGGGACTTCCGGGTGGTCCTCCTATCAGGTCCTCCCCTACAATGCTTATAACGGCATCGAGGTCCGACCCGCGATCGCCGTCGACAGTCTGGACGGATTGCACGTGGCCTGGTACGGGCAGGACAACGGCAGCGAGCAGGGCCGCGTACGCTACTCCTCGCGCTCGGCGACGAGCCCCGGCTTCGGCCCTTACATCGACATATCCTATGACTCCGCCGACACGCTCTATCCCGCGCTCGTCGTCGACAAGGACGACATCCCGCACGTCGTCGCTCAGCACCGGCAGGGCGCGGGGACCGGGGCGTACGAGAGCATCGTCCACTCCTCGCGCACCGCGGGCGGCTGGGGGGCCTGGGAGCAGGTGGCGTTCATCGGAAGCTACTACGAGATCACGCCCAGCGTCGTCGTCGACTCCTCCAACGGTCTGCACGTCGCCTGGACGGGCACCGACGGCACCTTTCAGCAGAACTACCAGATCAAGTACGCCTCCAAGACGGTGTTCGCGCCGGCCTGGAACTCGTTCGTCCAGGTCACGAACATCCCAACCGCCCCGCAGTACTCGCCTTCGCTGACCCTCGACGCGGCCAACAAGCTCTACGTGGTCTGGACCGGCAGCGACGTGGTTTCCGACGTCAACGTGAAGATCAGCAGCTGCGTCGGCGGCGCCTGGGCGGGGTGGTGGGCCAACCTGACCAGCGGCGCCGGCGACCGCCGCCATGCCGCGACCCGCTGGGCGGGCTATGCCAACAACGGCGGACAGCTCGACGTCTCCTGGGTCGAGGACGGCGGAGGCAGCGGCGTCCTCCGGGCCCTGCATGACACCCGGGCTACGCTGCCCACCGGCTTCTCCGTCTCCACGACCGGCGTCACGCGGGTCTGGAACGGCTCGGGCGGAGACACCCTCGTTTCCAACGGCGCGAACTGGGTCGGCGGAGTCGCTCCGCAGCCCGGCGACAGCATCCAGTTCGGGGCCTCTCCGACAGGCATCACGATGGACGCGGGCATCGCCATCGCCTCCACGACGCTGATGCCGAACTTCACGAGCACCATCACCATCACCGCCAGCTTCGAGAACCTTCTCGACTTCTACGCCTCCACCAGCGCGATGGGCGCGGTCCACTTCGGGAGCAACGAGATCAAGTTCGGCGGGAACATCGACATCTCCTCCTCCGTGGTCTTCTACATGGACACGAGCACGCTGACCTTCAACGGCGCGGGCAACCAGAGCATGCGCCGCCGCGGCGGAGTCGGCCCCATCGAGGCGGGCAACCAGATCATCCAGAAGCCGGCGGGGACCCGCATCACGATGGGCTCCGACGCCATCCTCTACGGCAACTTTACGATGCTCTCGGGCACCTTCACGACGACCTACAGCGCCGTCTTCAAGGGCGACATGAGGCAGTCGGGCGGCTACTTCGACGTGCCCAACGCGACCGGGGTCTTCAGCGGGACGACGCCGCAGACGATGCAGGTGACCGGCGGCATGGGGACGCCGTTCAAGGCCGTCCGCGTGACGAACCCGACCGAGTTCGTCGTCGACGCTCCCCTGACGACGGCCCTCTTCGAGGTGCTGGTCGGCAGCGTGACCGTCAAGTTCCACCATCGCATCGGAGCGCCGCCCTACTACGACTTCCAGATCAGCTCCTTCGTCGTTGACGCCTCGGGCTACGAGACCCCGGCGACCCTGCGCAGCATGACGAAGGGGAGCGCCTGGCGCCTGCTGGGCCTGTCATCCTATACGGTCAGGAACGCCGTCATCGAGGACTCCGACGCGTCTTCCTACGCCCCGGGCATCCTGGCGGAGCGCAGCCATGACGGGGGAGGCCGCAACAAGAACTGGACGTTCTTCGACTACAGCGGGAACTTCGCGGGGACGGGGCCGCGCATCGCGAAGCGCTCCGGCGGCGTCGACCTCGCCCTCAAGACCCTCGTCGACCCGGTCAACTCCTGGGTCTACTCCATCACCTTGAGCTTCAGCAGCACGCCGTTCGGCACGAGCGCCATGCAGGATACCCTCGTCTCCAAGTACGACCTCACCGGGACGGTGCTCCTGAGCTCGCGCTCGCTCAGCGCCCTGACCATGGACGGAGGGGCCTCGGCGATCGACTCCGCGGGGAACCTCTTCGTCTCGATGCGTTCCGCGGACAACTCCACCGTCGGGATCTATGAGCTCGACTCCAGTCTGAACATCGTCAACATGGTGTACCTCGACACATCGTCCTTCCACTCCGTCGAGGCGATCCTCGCCACCGGCTCCTACGTCTACGCGGCCGGGCAGAGCCAGACCTGGGGCCGCACCGAGTTCATCCGCCTCAACGCCGCCGGGCTCACCCCGGTCAACAACTACTCTTATTATGCCCCCAGCACCATGGGGCTCAACGGCCTCTCCAGAGACCTCGACGGGAACCTCTACTTCCTCGTCGCCGGGAACACCGACGCCCGGCTCGTGAAGATCAGCCCCGCGCTGGCGGTCCTCAATGAGCGGATGGTCAGCGCCGACCTGGGCAGCCAGGCCGAAGGCCACGACATCCAGGTCCTGGGCAACGGCCTGTTCCTGGCGACCTTCAACCCGTCCGGCGACCAGATCTTCGTCAAGAAGTACGACCTCAACCTCAATCCGTTGGGCAACGCCTACGCGGTCACCAACGCCTCGGCGGCCTACGAGCGCGTCCTCGACCTGGCCACCGACGGTTCGGACCTTTACCTCGGCGGCACCGTCAACGGCCCCAGCTTCGCCGCCTTCCGCTTCTCGCCCATCCTCCAGCTCATCTCGTCGGCGACCTATGCCGCCGGCAACGGGCAGCTCTACGGCCTCACGGTCTCCACCGGGCAGCAGGTCTACCTGGCCGGCACGGTGCCCGGGACCGACCTCGACGCCCTCCTGGGGCGCCGGACGCTCGCGGGGACTCCTCCCGCGGTGGGGGTCGGCTACAACGGCCTGGCCGCGTTCTTCTCCTATAACAAGCTCTTCGCGTCCATCACGAAGGACAACCTCGTCTACGAGTACACGAACCCGACGTTCCCCGTCAACACCTCGGGCACCATGCCGCGCAGCGTCATCCGCCCCGGCGCGATGGCCCTCGACAGTCTGAGCAACCTGTGGGTCTCGGCCGCGAACCAGGTCGCCGCACCCTATAACGACCGCCTCGTGCGCATCACCTACACCGGCGCGGGCATGCACGCCACCTCGACGAGCGCCGTCCTCTCCGCCGCCCTGCGCGACCCCTCCGCGATCGCCTTCCAGAGCGGCAACGGCGACCTCTGGGTCGCCAACCGCGGTCCGGCGGGCTCCCCGTCCTTCGCCTCCATCGTCCACTTCTCGAACCTCGGAACCCTGCCGACCCCGAGCTACGGCGACAGCGCGGTGAGCACCTTTGCGACCTCCGCCTACGTCTACCGCCCCACCGGCCTGGCCTTCGACGGCGCCGGCAACCTCTGGGCGGCCTCGGCCTCCAGCGGCGTCATCCGCATGTTCCCGAACAGCTCGAACTTCATCGGGAACGCCCCGGTCTCCACCCTCACGGCCGTCGCCCATCCCTACGCCTTGGCCTTCGACCAGATGAACGGGAACCTGTTCGTCAGCGACACCGACACGGACCTGCCCCCGGGCAACGGCAAGCTCTGGGTGTTCAAGAACAAGGGCACGCTCGGGAGCCCCAATCTGGACACGACGCCCACCCTCCTGCAGAGCGGCGTCGACGTGCTCGGCATGACGTTCCGCGAGATGACGGCGAACGCCCCGCTCTACGGCTCCGACTTCGCCTCGGACTCGGTCATCCAGCTCTCGACCGCGATCCCGGTCCCGCCGCGCATCACCGGCGGCATCACGGGCACGGTCTCCTATTCCGGGACCTACGCCGGGGCGTCGTCTCCGGCCCGCTTCTACGTCGTCGTCTCCACCCAGTGGCCGGAATTCAACACCATGACGAGCTATGAGGCGAACGCGGGGGTCCTGACGGGCGCCTTCGAGATCCCGGACCTCGAGGCGCCCAACACCTACTACGCGTTCGCCTTCATCAGCCTCGACGGGACCTTCAACGAGCCGGGGCCTTTCGAGCCGCAGGGCACCTACCACTACAGCGTCCAGACCAGCACGGGCCTCGAGCCCCTCCCGATCTTCGTGACGGCGAACTCGACGGCCGCCAACGTCAGCATCGGCCTGCGAGACGTCTTCCTCGCGAGCGTCACGGTCACCAACAACAGCGTGCAGCAGGGCGACCTCCGCGTCCAGGTCTGGCGGGGCGTGCCGGACGCCGCGCAGCCCTACCGCGCCTTGGAAGACAGCTGGGCGGCTTACGGGGTCACGAATTTCGACTATTTCACGAGCCTCTCCACCAACGACGCGTCCATCCCCTACTACTTCCGCGCCTACGTGGACTCGAACCATAACTATGGCTATGACTCCGGCGAGGACGTCTCCGTCTCCTCCGGTCCCATCGCCGCGTTGACCTCCGGGACCACCTACCCGGTCGAACTGACCATCTCCCCGAGCCCGGGCGGGACGCTCTTCGTCAGCACGATGAACCTCGCGCCCGCGTCCCTCCCGACGAGCGCCATGGACGTCCCGATGCTGCGGCTCACCCTCGCGGCGTCGGGGGGGAACGTGCAGTGGAACTCGCTGAACCTCGGCCTGCTCGGCGACGCGCCGCCCTGGAACGTGCAGGCCCGCGTCTACCGCGACGAGAACGGCGACGGCACCTTCCAGAACGGCACGGACTGGCAGATCGGCTCCGTCTACTTCTCCGGCAACCCCCCGACCGCCCAGGTGCTGTTCTGGAGCACGCAGACCATCACCGCCTCCTCGCAGAACTACTTCGTCGGACTCAACTACTGGAACGTGCCCGCGGGCGGGCTGATCGGCGTCGGCATCGACAGTCCCGAGCGCTTCGGCATCGGCTACGGCGAGATCGCGCCCCAGCCGGCCCTCTACCCCGTCGATTCCGGGATGAGCCGCCTGCGCCTGACCCTCGCCGCGCGGCCCACCGACGGCGGCTACTCCTACCCGGGGGCCAACCCCAATCCCTGGGGCGGCTTCGACTCGGGCGTCTTCCTGCAGCCCGGCCAGAACGTGCAGGTCCTCGCGGCCGGCACCTGGGGCACCGGCGACTACGCCGCCTCGGGCGCCGACGGCGTCGGCTCCAACGGCGGCCTCGACCCGGCCCTTCCGCTCGGAGCGCTCGTCGGCCGCGTCGGCTCGGGAGCCTGGTTCCTCATCGGCTCGAGCGCGACCTTCGCGGCGACCCAGAGCGGCACCCTCTGGCTGGCGATGAACGATTCCGACTACATGAACAACTTCGGGCAGCTCAACGTGGAGATCGGGCTCGTCGCCTCCAACGTCACCCGGACCTGGCTGGGGAGCAGCGGCCTGGGGCCGAACGCGAGCTACGACGCGAACTGGCAGGGTGGCGCGAAGCCTCTGCCGGGCGAGAAGGTCCTCTTCGACGGCGCCGTGTCCACGCAGCCCTGCCTCTGGGACATCTACGGCGCGAACCTCGGCGTGCTCACGCTCAAGTCGAACTACACCGGCACCGTCGAGGTCACCAACCCGATGGGCGGCTATCTCAACCTCGACTTCTCGAGCAACGTCTACGTCCAGGGCGGGCGGCTGCGCGTCGGCAACAGCGCCGAGATCAGCGTCGCCGGCCGCCTCGAGGTCACCGGCGGCGGCATCCTCGACGTCTCCGGCACGAGCGCCCGCGTCCGCTTCAGCCGCAAGGGCCTGCTCGTCAAAGGCGGCGGCACGGTGCGCAGCGCCGGCGTCGAGAACTGGGGAGGGCCCACGCTGCAATCCCTCGACACGATGAGCCGGTTCTTCTTCACCGTCGACGACGGCACCATCGACTTCCGCAACAGCGCGGGACTCGAGATCGCCAACGCCGAGACCGTGGTCATCGGGACCTACACCTATTGCGCGAACCTCGAGAAGTTGCGCTTCAACGACTGGGTCACGACCCCCGCGCGCACGACCCCGGCGATGAAGCTCTACATCGACCAGGTCATCACGCGGACCTTCACGGGACTGCAGTTCGGCTGGGGCTTCCCGGTCAACATCGACGCCACCGGCGCGATACCAGGCAGCGTCATCACCGCCCAGGATGCGACCGGCGAGCGCCGCGGCTCCCCTTACGAAGTCGACCCCAACGGCGTCATCTACTGGAACCCCGACGGCGGCGGCACGGCGCAGATCTCCGGCACGATCTCGCTCTCCGGCAGCCCCGTCGACGACTACACGGTCCTCGCGACGACGAGCCCGGAGCCCAACGGCGGCGAGACGATCTACTCCGCGACGCAGCTGAGCGCCGTCGGCGCCTATTCCCTCAACACCCTGCAGGCCCCGAACACCTACTACGTGTTCGCCTGGCGCGGCCCGAGCTGGGCGCATCCCGAGGGCCATACTGCGCGCGGCGGCTGGCTGCACGCGGGCCTCGCCCGCTCCGAGCCGGTCTTCGTCGCCAACGGCACCAACCTTTCGAACATCGACATCACGCTCTCCGCGTGGGGCGGAGTGAACGGCTGGGTCAACAACAACTCCTCGCAGTTCGGGCCGGTCCGCGTCCAGCCCTGGATCGGCGACCCCGCCACGCCGGCCGTCTCGACGCGCAGCCTCTCGGCCCAGCTCGCGAGCTGGGGCGGCTCCTACGAGTTCGGCGCCCCCGCCGGCGCGGACCAGGTCCTGGCCTTCGTCGACGTCAACGGAAACGGCCTGGCGGACCCCTTCGAGGCGCAGTCCACCGCCGCGGTCTCCGCGGTCGTCGCCGGCTCCACCCGGGTCGTGGGCAACTTCACCCTCACCGGCGGCGGGACGGCTCCTGGCGGCTACCTCTCCCTCTCGACCTCGGCGCTCCACCCGGGAGCGCTCTCCATGAGCGGCTCGAACCCGCTCATCCGGCTCGACCTCTACAACGCGAGCCCCAGCAGCGCGGCGACCCTCTCCGCCCTCAAGTACGACCTCGTCCACGGCGACCTGAGCCACTCGAACATGGTCGAACTCTGGCGCGATGCCAACGGCAACGGCGTCATCGATACCTACATGCCCGCGGGCGGGATGCCGGAAGACAACGATTCCATGGTCGGCAGCCTGACGATGACCCCGACCGCCGACGTCTCCTCCGGCGCGCTGACCTTCTGGAATCCGCAGACCGTCCCCGCGAGCTCCACGCGGACCTACCTGCTCTCGCTGAACCTCATGGGGGGGATGAACGGCACCTTCCCGGCTCCGGTCGACCTGAGCATGAGCGCCACGTATTTCACCATGGGCCAGGGGACGATGCTCGCCCAGCCGTCCATGTACCCCGTGCACACGGGCCTGCTGCCGGTGCGCTTCTCCATCAGCGCGATGGAGAACGCCGGCTACAACGGCCCCAACAGCGGCGGCATGGACACGGGTCTGCAGGTCGACCCCGGCCTCGCGGTGACGGTGAGCGCCACCGGGACCTGGACCGTCGGGTCCGGGCTCACGGGGCCCGGCGGACACGCCGGCACCGGGAACCAGGGCGTGTCCCCCGACGCCAACATCGGCGAGCTCATGGGACGCGTGGGCGGCTGGGAGTGGGGCTCCAACTGGGTCCGCATCGGCACCGGCACGACCTTCACGGCGAACCAGAGCGGCCGCCTCTTCCTCGCCGCCAACGACTACTCCGGCGACTACTACAACAACTCGGGACGCCTCTTCGTCGATTACTCGGTCTCGGGCACCACGACCGCGTTCATCAACGGCGCGGTCTTCTATCCCGGCGGCGTGACCTCCGGGAACCTGATCGTGCGCGCCGTCCAGCCCTGGGCGTATCCGCCGTTCGTCAGCACGGTCACTCTCCCGATGGGCTCCGGGACCCCGGTGGCGGGCGGTCGGACCTACGCTTTCAGCATCTCCGGCCTCCCGCAGAATTCCTACCGCGTCGAGGCCGAGCTTTCGGTCGACGTCGCGAAGAACGCGAAGACGGAGCGCGAGTTCTACTGCCAGGCCAACTCCACCACCACCGTGGCCCTCACGATCCCCCTCGGCTTCGGCTCCATCGCCGGCACCGTCAACTATCCGAGCACCGGCACGACGACCTGGGGCGACTACATCATCCTCGCCGCCACCCACACCAACATGCAGGGAGAGGTGGACTTCGTCGGCATCCACTCGCAGTCGAGCAGCGGCGCCTACACGATGAGCGGCCTGCCTTCCCCGGCCACCTATTACCTCCTCTCCTACCGCGGCTACCTCGGCGGCAAGCCCAACGGCGCGGACGCCCTGGGCTTCTACGGGGTCTCCACGGCGACCTTCGTCGACCTCATCAGCGGCGCCTGGGCGCCGGTCTTCGTGGACACCGGGGCGGCGGTCACCGGCAAGGACATCGCCCTCTTCGACCACGGCGCGGTCTCCGGCCAGATGACGAAGCACGCGAGCGTCCCGGACGACAAGCCCATCATCGCGATCGTGGGCCACGGCTTCTTCGGCAAGCCCGGCTACCGTTTCGAGAACCAGAACTATCTCGACCAGTCGCCCGGCATGGCGATGATGACCAACCGCTGGTACCAGGTCGGCCTGCTGAGCGCGGACGCCGATTACTCGGTGTTCATGTTCTCCGACGCCAACGGCAACGGGCAGTACGACACCGGAGAGCTCTTCGGCCAGAGCGCGAACCTCGTCTCCGTCCCGGTCGGCGGCTACGCGAACGCCGACGTCTACATCGCCGCGGCCTCCGCTCCGGGCGGCGTGACGGGCTTCACGGGGACCCCTCTCTCCTCGGCGACCCTGCATTGGAGCTGGGACGCGGCTCCCGGCGCCGTGAGCTACAAGCTCCTCAGCTCCACCGGCGGGTCCCTCGTCCAGGTCTCCGCCTCGACGACGACGTACGACCAATGGTTCTCCACGGCCAACTACGTCTCCCCGTTCGTCGCCATCCGGGCCGCCAACGCCCAGGGCGACGGCGCGGCGAGCACGCCCCTCTCCCCGCTCGCGACCCTCGCCGTCACCCCCGGAGCGGTCACGGAGCTCTTCACGGGCGTGAGCAGCGCCGCCTTCACCTGGTCCTACCAGGGCAACTCGACCTCGCCGGCGACGACCTACGAGGTGCGGCGGGCGACTTCGCCGAGCGCCCCCTACGCGCTCCTCTTCCTCTCGACCGGCGCCCCGGTCCTGGACCTGAGCGTCGCCCCGTCCCAGACCTATCACTACCGGGTCCGGGCGCTCAACTACAACGGCGTGCAGTCGAGCACCTACAGCGCCTACTCCGCGGTGACGCCGACCGCCAGCGGGCCCTCGGCGGCGGGCCTCATCACCTACGCGGGCCGCCAGGCCGGAAGCGTCCTGGTCCACGCCTACGCCACCAGCACCTTCACCGGCGCGCCGGTACGCATCTCCACGCTCCCCTCCGGCGGCCAGCTTCCCTATTACCTGAGCCTCAGCGGGGGCACGACCTACTGGCTGCGCGCCTTCGTCGACGCGGACGGCAACGGCCTGCGGGGACTCGGAGAGGACTTCGGACAGTACGTCACCAGCGTGGCCGTCGCCGGCGCCCCCATCGGCAGCCGCGATTTCTCCATCGCCGTCGACACGATGCCGCCGGCGAGCCCCGTCGGCGTCGTCGCGACCGCCGGCATCGGCAAGGTCCTGCTGACCTGGAACGCGCCGACCCGCAACTACAACAACACGACGCTCTCCGACCTCGCGGCCTACCGCGTCCAGCGCACGACCTATTCGGCCGGGACCTTCGCGACGATCACGACCTCGACGGTGTTCGGCACCACCGGCGCGGTCGCGGGGACGCTCTACACCGACCCGGCCCCGGCTTCCGGCGCGATGAACTACTACCGCGTCCTCGCCGTGGACTACGGACAGAACCAGAGTCTGCCCTCGGGCGTCATCTCGGCCCAGCCCTCGCTCGGCGGCACGATCTCGGGCGACTTCCAGTACGTCGGCGTCTCCACCTACGGCGTCAACCGCGTCCGCATCTCGACGAGCCCGGACGCCGCCGTGTCCTTCTACGCCGAGACCACGCTCACGCCCTTCAGCTTCACGGGCCTCCCGGACGGCAGCTACTACCTGCGGGGCTTCCGCGACCTCAACGGCGACAACCAGCAGGACGCCGCGGTCGAGCCCTCGGGCACCTACGGCGGCATCTCGGCGCCCTTCCCGATCCCCATCGCCAACGGCAACGCGGTGCCCGGCACGCGCGTCAACATCTGCGACCGCACCGCCATCGCCCCCAACAGCCAGCAGAACGGCACGATCGGCTTCTCCGACTGCGTCGCGCTCGACCAGGGCCCGAGCTACTACACCGACATCTACACCTTCCGCGTGGGCGGCGGCGCCGCGGGCTCCATCGGCCTCGGCACCGACGTCGAGATCCGCCTCGAGTCCGGGGCCAACCCGAACCGGCTCTTCCTCCTGGCCCCCGACGGCAACGTCGTCGCCCAGGACAACCGCACCGGCGGGGCGTACATCCGCCACACCGTCAACACGGCCGGCATCTACCGCATCGAGCCGACCTCCTTCGACCCCGCGATGACCTTCCCCTACGCCCTGCGGCTGAACGTCGTCGGCGGCTTCAACGCGTCCATCGGCGGGACGCTGAGCTACGCGGGGAGCCGCCCCGGCCGCTACTATGTGCAGGTCTTCACCTCTCCCGACACCAGCGCCTTCCCCGTGCGCCTCTCCTCGTTCACGGCGGCCGGCGCCTACTCCGTCTCGGGCATGCCGGACGGGACCTATTATCTGCGCGCCTACAAGGACGCCAACTCCAACGGCGTGCGCGACCGCGGCGAGCCGGCGGCCGTCTACGGGGTCAGCGACAGCTCCCCGACCCGCATCAACATCGTCGGCGGCGTCGTGACGCCCGCCGCCATCGACCTTTCGGTGCTCGATCCGGTCGGGGGCCGCATCTCCGGCCAGCTCCTGCGCGAGGGCAGCGCGGCCGGCACCATCCGCGTCGCGGTGGGGACCTACTACTGCCCGACCTGCACGCACGACTTCACGGAGGTCGCCTTCACGACGCTGCCGGCCGCGGGAGCTTACGCGCTCGACTTCATCGCTCCCGCGACGAACTATGCCGTGCGCGCCTACCTGGACCAGAACGCCAGCGACTCCCTCGACGGCCTGGAGACCGCCGTTTCCTCCTCCCCGGTCACCGTCTCTCCGAACTCGACGACGACGCTGAACCTGCTCCTGCGCGACATGGGCACGGGCGCCTCGGGCAACTCCTCGCTCGTCGCCACGATCGCCTACCCGACCCTGCCGTCGACGGGCCCCTTCTACGTCGGCATCGGCGCCGACAGCGAGCTGCAGTACATCCCGTACTACGTCATCCTCTCGAGCGCCGGGACCTTCCTGAAGACCGGCATCCTCGGCAATACGACGTACTACATCGGGGCGTTCCTCGACCGCAACGGCAACGGCTCGCCCGACCGCGAGCTCGGCGAGCCGATGGGCGGCCTGGAACTGCCCAACGGCGACTCCCTCCCGCTCTACGTCCCGGCGTCGAGCTCCGTGGTCGTCTCCACGACCCTGACCCTCACGGACCCGCCGACCGGCTCCGTCTTCGGCCAGGTCACCTACAACGGCTCCGCTCCGCTCGGACAGTCCCTGCGCGTCCAGGCGTGGAACCCCCAGACCTCCGGCGGCGAATGGAACTGGGCCCAGGCGACCATCGAGCGCGTCGCGGGGCAGAACACCTACCCCTACCGACTCGACTTCCTCGGCGCCGCCACCAGCTACAGCCTCATGGCCTACGTCGACGCCAACGGGAGCGGGCGCAGCGATTTCGGCGAGCCCATGTCCCAGTACGGCCAGACCACCTGCATGGGGAACGGGCCGTGCTACGGGAGCCCCGTCACCGTCTCCACCGGGGCGGGCACGATGCCGACCTACGGCATCAACATCGAGGTCCGCGACCCCGGCAGCTACGGCAACAACTTCTCGAACGTCGGCCAGATCGAGGCCGGCGTCGTCTACCTCGGCGTCCAGGGCGGACCCGTCTTCATCCGGGTCTATGACAACGCGACGCTCACCGGCGCGCCCCGGTGGACCCAGCGGCTCGACGCTCCGGCGGGGCCGGGAGACTTCCGGTACCGCTTCACGGACCTTCCCTACAACACGACCTTCTACTTCGACGCCTTCCGCGATCCGACCGGGACGGGAGTGTTCAATCCCGCCTTCCAGCCCTACGCGTCGCTGGGCTCGGCGATGCTCACGCAGTTCCACGACCACGCGGGCGTGTGGGGCGGCATCCTGACCGACCGCGGCGCGGGCGGCAGCGTCAACTCCTTCGGCGGGACGCTCTCCACGGCGACCGGCGGCGTGCGCTTCGACGGCGGCGCCACCGACCTGGGCATCGACCTCGCGGTGGACAACGTGAGCGGCGGCGGACCGTACGCCTATGTGCTCGGGACGACGCTCCAGAACACCGGCACCGTCCTCTCCCTGGCGAAGATCGACTCCTCCGGCGCCCTGAAGAGTTCGCGCACGCTCACCAGCGACCTCAGCGGGGTGATGCACCGGATGCTCGTCGATCCGGCGGGCAACCTCTTCGTCGGCTACGGCCTGCCGGAAGGCGACCGCGGCGCGGTCATCGAGAAGCTCGACGGGAACCTCGTGACGACGGCGCAGGTGCGGCTCACGACCTCGAACGCGAACACCGGCGACGGCATCAACGGCATGACCTACGCGGGGGGGAAGATCTACGCGAGCATCGGGAGCTTCGGCCCCCAGGGTCAGCCCGTGCTCCGCATCGATCCCGCGACGCTCGCCGCGGACGCCACCGGCTACTACTACTTCCCCGGCTCCCCGAACAACGGCGGCTGGTTCGACTGCTCCGGCATCGCCACCGACGGAACGAACGTCTACGCCCTCGAGCGCCGCAAGGACCAGAACGGCGTCGGCGTGCTCGCCGCGATCGTGAAGTTCGGCCCGGGTCTCGGCGCGCCGACGGCCGTCAAGGACGTCAGCTACTACAGCTCCCTCGCGAGCGAGGGGGGCGAGCTCGCCGTCGCCGGCGACGGCAGCGTCTACCTCTCCTACCACGAGCGCGACACGGCCATGATCACGCGGCGCCTGCGCCGCTTCGACTCCGCGTTCAACGAGACGGCGAACGTCTCCGTGAGCCCGGTGCTCAATCATTTCGGGGGCGATATGGCCGGCGGCCTGCGCCTCGGCCCCGACGGCACCGTGTACCTCGGCTACGAGGCGGGCACGAACGCCGGCGACATCGGCGTCAACCGCTACGATGCGAACCTGAACCTGCTCGCGACCCGCACCTTCGACGGCAGGGACAACGCGCTCGAGGACATGCCGGCCGGTCTGGACGTCGTCGACTCCACCAACGTGTACCTCGCGGGCACCGTCAACAACGGGCAGAACCTCGATTGGATCGTGCTGCGCACGAACATGAACGCGAGCGGCGCCGTCAGCTCCGCGGGCAGCGCCGGCACGGGCACGCTCAGCGAGACGGTCTCCGGCAGCATCCGCTACGCGGGGACGCTCGCGAGCTCCGGCACGATCCGCGCCATGCTCTTCCCCGTCGGCGCCGTCGCGCCCATCCGCAGCTCCACGGCGGCCTTCGGCGCGGTCCGCCCCTACCTCTTCAACAACGTGCCGATGGGACAGTACGTCCTGCGCGCTTTCGTCGACCAGAACTCCAACTTCATCCCCGAGGAGGGGGAGCCCGCCGGCCGCGGCGCCTCCTCCGGCTTCTACTTCTCGGGCGGCTCCCAGACGGGTCTCGACGTCTCGATCTGCGACCGCCGCCCGATCTCGCTCAGCACCGAGATCGCCGGGAGCTTCAGCGCGGCGGACTGCACCTCGGCCGACCGGAGCGGCGCCTACCAGAAGGTCTATACCTTCAACGGGAGCCGAGGACAGATCGTCACCATCGACCTCATCGGGACGGGCTTCTACGACAGCTACTTGAACGTCATGGACCCGGACGGAGAGCTCCTCAGCTCCGACGACGACAGCGGCGGCAACGGCAACGCCCGCGTCACGAACCTGATCCTCCCCAAGGACGGGCTCTACTCCATCGCCGCCAGCCCCTTCTCCGCGGCCATCACCGGCGGCTTCACGCTGAAGATGGGCGGCTCCGGCGGCGGCGCGCTCGGCTCCATCACGGGCAACATCAGCTACAACGGCAGCCAGGGCGCCGCCATCAAGGCCGGCCTGTTCTCGTCGCTGAGCATGAGCTCGAACTCCTACGTCGCGGGGACGGACCTCTCCGGCCCCGGTCCGTACACTTTCGGGAGCCTCAAGACCGAAGCGACCTACTACATCGCGGCCTTCGCCGACGCGAACTTCAACGGCAACCCCGACCCCGGCGAGGACTTCGGCACCTTCGGCGTGACGCCGGGCCTCGCCGACCCGCTCTACCTGCGCGCCGGTCAGGCGCTCACGGGCGCGGACTTCAGCCTCATCGCCTCCACCTCCATCGCCGTCCCGCAGGCGGGCGTCACGGGCGTCGTCAGCTATGACGGCACCCTGTCCGGCGAACTCCGCGTCGAGATGTGGGCGGATTCCCGCTTCGAAGGCCGACCGGTCGGCGTTCGAAGCATACCGACCGGCGTCGGCCCCTACGACGTGAGCGTGCCGGGCGGGCAGCCCTACTTCGTGCGCGCCTACCTCGACGTCAACCACAACTTCCTCCTCGACCCCGACGAGCCGCGCGGCATGTACCAGCCGCGCAACCAGGGCGCCGAGGCCGTGTACACGCCGATGAACGGCATGATCGCGGGCATCGACTTCCCGATCTACGACGCCACCGCCGGCGGCCTGACGGGCGGCTACCCCGCGGGCGAGGGCTGGGCCGTCGCCGTCCCGACCGCGGTTCCCTCGGGCGCCACGGTCTCGACGATCAACGTCTCCGTGCTCATCGGCGCCAACGGCATCGAACCGACCTCCGGCGTCGTCGTCTTCGGCGTTCCGATGGGCTGGGCCTGGCCGCAGACGACGCAGGCCGGCGGCTGGGGCTACGTGAGCGTGCGGGTCTCCACGCCCTCCGGCCTCCTCCCGACGGTGACCGCCGCCCCCATCTACAACAACATCGGCTCGGGCGCCGTCGAGGCGCGCGTGACCTCCGCGACGAAGCTCATCGCCGGTTCGACGCTGACCTTCACCTACAACAACGTCTGGGCGCCCTGCTACTCGCAGGACAACACCTTCCGCATCGGCTCCGCCTCCTCCGGCACGCTCGCCGGCGCCGCGCCGATGCCGCTCATCTCGGGCGAGCCGACGATCGCGCTCGCGCCCGGCACGCCGCAGTACTTCATGCTCCGCAACGGCTGGTTCTCCCTCTCGCAGGGACAGACCTCGGACCGCCAGGTCCTGGATGCGAAGGACAACTGCGGCAACACCGCCACGGTCCTCGTCAGCACGACGGCGACCCTGCGGGCGCGCCGCTACGACTATGCGACGGGCCTTTTCCAGCCCGAGGGCGCGCTCAAGTTCTCGAGCGCCGCCACCGGGCAGTACGTCGACGAGCTGCAGCTGACCTTCACGGCCGGCCGCTCCTCGCGGACCTTCGTGGCGCGCTCGACGACGACCGGGGACATGAACGTCGAGATCCTGTCGATGCTGCAGGGACCGGCCACCTCCTCGTTCTACGCCGGCCTCAGCGTCGTGGCGACGAACACCCTGACGGGCGTCTCCATCGCGACGCAGCCGTACATGCTCGGCTTCTCGTCGGCGACCATCATCCCCAACGGCGACCCGAGCTCCCCGAACCAGGCCTACGTCAACTTCGACCTCGCCAGCGCGAACATGAGCTGGACGGTCATGGTCGCCTCCATCCCCTACAAGGGCGGGGAGACGACCCCCGACCCCATCTGGCAGACCTGGGGCTACGGCCAGCCGACGCGCGGCCAGGTCACCTGGGACGGACGCTACAGCCCGTGGCTCAACAACGGCAGCCGCGTCCCGACCGGCAGCTACTTCGTGCGCGTCGAGGTCGGCATGGGCGTGCGCGACGACTCCCTGCAGGTCCGCGTCATCACCCCGCAGCTGAGCGGCCAGGTCCTCGACTCCGGCACGGTGCCGCAGGTGCCGCTCTCCGGCGTGAACATCAGCGCCTACGGGCCCTTCGGCGGCCAGAACACCGTGAGCGACTCGCGCGGCGGCTTCGTGATGCCCGGCCTCTCGGCGGGGGACTACCAGCTCTACCTCACGAAGGACGGCTACCTCGCGGGCAGCGGCTCGATGCGCATCGACTCCAACGGCATCGTCTCGACCTTCTCGGCGACCTCGGCCGACGTGACGCTCGCCTCGACCCCGGCCGGGGCGCTCAACGCCTACCTGAACCGCGCCTCGGCGCTGTTCGTGACGCCGTCGATCAGCACCGACCCGGCGAAGCCGCTCGGCGAGGTCTGGGGCGGCATGCAGATCCACACCTCGAGCTATACGCGGGCCTTCTTCGCCCCGCTGCACCTGCCGGCCGGCACGACGACCTTCGACGACGGCGGACAGTGGGACAACTCGGTCCAGCGCTTCGTCACCAAGACCCTGCTGCGCTACGACGTGCCCTCCGACACCTACACGGTGCGGGCGAACGTCTTCGGCTTCGATGAGGCGGTCGCCACGGGCGTCTTCGTCGAGCGCGGCGCGACGTACGTCAATCTCCCGGCTTTCACCCGCCAGCTGCACCTCGGCGGCACGGTCTACATGCCGGCGGGCATGAACCCCGCGGGCCTCTTCGTCTCCGTCAACGCCATCCCGCTGAGCACCACCACGCAGCTACCGCAGGGCTTCGGCGGCGTGTGGCTGCCCCCCGGCGTCGTCTCGGGCGCCTACGACATGGGCGGCCTCGTCGCCGGCGAGTACCGGATGGTCGCCAACACGCGCGGCTTCGCCGCCCGGACGCTCCCGCTCATCGGGATGGGCGGAGGGGTCGACATCTCTACGGCGGACTTCACTTTCAGCGACCCCAGCGCGTCCAACGTCATCTCCGGCACCGTGACCGTCAAGGGCGACACGACCGGCTTCCCGAACCTCGACAGCGGCTACCCGGTCGAGATCCACGTCAACGCCTGGGCCCCCGGCTCGATGAACTTCGGTCAGGCGGAGTTCTCGATCTATCCCAACGCCGTGACCTCTTCGGCGAACTTCCACATCACCGGCCTCGACCCGGGCGTCGAGTACCAGCTCTACGCGTGGATGGAGCAGCACGGCGGCGGAGACTTCGACGTGCCCGGCGGCTTCCCCAAGCGCGTCACCATCGCCACCGTCGCGCCGTTCAAGAACCCCGAGGCCTCCCTGCAGTTCACCTTCGAGGCGTCCTCCGGCGCGATCGACGGGATGATCTACCTCCCCGAAGGAAGCAACGACTTCGGCAGCATCGACCTGCAGGGCGAGACGATCTCGTCGGTGCGGCCCGAGCGGGTGGGCGAGAAGTTCCAGGTCCAGTACGCCACCGCGGACCTCAGCATCAAGTGCACGGGCACCGGGGCGGCCGTGCCGGCCGCGACGGGGCTCTGCCCGAACGTCGGCGGCATCAAGAACAGCTCGGCGACCTTCCACGTCTCCAACATGAACACGGAGACCGTCGACGTGCTCTTCACCTACCGCACCACCGGCATGTCGCGCAAGCACCGCGTCGCGGTCGTCAACGGCCTGACCACCTCCGCCACGGTGGACTTCCGCGTCACCGACGTGCGCAGTTCGACCTACTCGATCTCCGGGACCATCGCCAACCAGGTCCAGAACTCCCTCTTCAACACCAACGACAAGATCTTCGTCGGCGCGGCGACGGTCCCCCTGCGCGACGCGAACAACCGCCTCTGGGCCATCGACCCGGCCATCGCCACACGCTCGACGGACTCCCTCGCCCGCGTCGTCGCTCTTCGCCAGGAGTTCGGCACGCTGAACGTGGCCATCACGACGACCGCCAACCCGGCCGTCGACCGCGTCGGCTTCCTCGACATGGCGGGCCGCTTCGCGATCAACAACGTCGCGCCGGGCGTCTACTTCGTGCGCACGGCCAACCTGCGGACCTGCGCGACCTGCGAGACCCTCGTACCGCTCACGGGACAGATGGTCAGCGTCACGAGCTACAGCGTCGCCGGGGTCACCATCACCCTGCGCGACGGCTACAGCGTGGCGGGGACCGTCTCGCTCGACAACGGCATCCTCGACGCCCGCACGCTGCGCCTGAACCTCTACAACCAGCGCCAGGAACTCGTGCGCTCGACGAACTCCGCGCTCGGCAACGCCGGCGCCGGCGCCGTCGCGAACTCGCTCGACTACACCTTCCGCAACCTGCCCGCCGGCGACTTCTACACCCTCTCCGTCGAGGACGTCGCCGAGGTCCCGAAGTACGCGGGTCGGCCCATCAAGTTCCCCGACCCGTCGCTCTCTCCCAAGGGCCTGACGACGGACCTCACGCGCCAGAGCCTGACGCTGCTGCGCGCCGCCTTCATCACGGGACGCGTCAAGGACGCGAACACCGGCGAGCAGATCACGAAGGACAATGCCACGATGCTGGCGCCGAACTTCAAGATCGCCGCCACCGCGAACCCCTGGGTGGAGGGCGGCTACGTCGTCGCCGCCGCCAGCATGTCGCTGCGTCCGATCCGCGCCGACGGCACCTTCCTCGTCGGCCCGCTCATCCCCGACACGGCCTACGACCTGCGTCTCGGTCAGGACCGCTGGGACCTCGCCTACCTCGCGCAGGGCAGCCAGAACTACGCCCCGATGACCGTGGCCGCGCTCAAGCCCGGCCCCGGCGAGACCAAGGACGTCGGGACGCTCGGCCTCAACCAGGGACAGTCGGTGCGCGGGACCGTCGTCGACGCGCTTTCGACGACGACCGCGCTGGGCAGCATCAAGGTCGTCGCCCGTCCCTCGTTCGGCGCCAGCGACATCGTCGTGCAGACCTACACGAACGCCTCCGGCGAGTACACGATCTGGGTCTCCACCTTCGTGTCCCAGCAGTACGACCTGACCTTCGCCCCGCGCGACGGCAACACGGCCTCCTCGGGCAAGGTCTACCGCGAGCAGACCCTCTACAACTTCAGCATCTCGACGACGCAGCCTCCGACGATGCTGCTGACCGAGCTGCTCGGCCAGGTCACGGGACAGGTCCTCACCGCCGACGGCGGGGCGCTCAGCTATCCCTTCGGCGGGCAGAAGGGCTATCCGGCCGCGGCCCTCTTCCTGCAGCCGAAGAACGTCGTGCCCAAGAGCAACCCGCTCGGCGACATCGAGGCGCAGACCGACGCGTTCGGAGCGTTCAGCATCGTCGGCCTCAGCACCGGCACCTACACCCTGCGCGCCGTCAGCCTCGGCTACAGCGTCCTCAACGCCGACGTGACCGTTGCGACCGGCTCCTTCTGCGTCTCGACGGCGGCGGCCTCGGCCTGCACCACCGCGCTGACGCTCGCGCGAGGCGCCGTCGTCACGGGCCGCATCCTCCTGCCCTCGGGCTCGGCGCCGAGCGACACCCAGGTCGGCGGCATCGCCGCCGCCAACCGCGGGTTCACCGAGTTCGTCATCGGAGCCGTCGAGACCGACCCGGTGGCGCGCACGATCAGCGGCTACTCCATCTCGGGCTTCAAGCCCGGGGTGACTTACAACCTCGTCCTGACGCCGAAGGAAGGCAACGAACTCTCCTTCCCGCCGGAAGGGCAGGGAGTCACCTTCACTTCCGCCGAGGCCGAGACGACCAAGAGCATCAACCTGACCTACGGCGCGACGCGCCCGGACTGCGAGGCCGACGCGAAGCTGAGCACGATCACGGCGGTCGGCCGACAGTTCCAGATCAAGATCACCTGCTCGCAGCCGATGCGCAACCAGGTCGCGACCGACAACGACCTCGACGCCCTCCTGACGATCTCGACGGCCAACTCGTCCGGCGTCGCTTACGCGGCGCCCGAAGGGACCGGGCAGCTGCTCGGCGGCGACAAGCGCATCGCCGAGAACCGCCGGGTCCTCACGGCCCTCTACCGCACGGCGGCCAACGAGACCCGTTTCAGCCTCCGTCTCGAGGGCTACTCGCAGACGGTCGACCAGACCACCGGGCGCAACTACCAGTACTCCCGCATCTTCGACTTCTTCACCGGTCTCGAGTCGGCCCGCAAGGAGCGCGTGAGCAACATCCAGGGCGGCAACGTGCGCCTCGAGCCCACCGACGAGGACGTGCTCCTCGGTCGCGACGAGCGCTTCCGCGCCGACATCCCGCCCGGGACCTTCGAGACCGACAGCGAGTACTCTCAGGGCCTCGGCGCCGGGGCGAGCACGCAGTTCACCCTCGAACTGCGCCGCGCCCGCAGCCGCCAGTCGGCGTCGGCCGCGTACGTCAAGCGCTTCGGCTACGCGCCGCAGCATCTCGCGGTCCTCGAGAGCCCCAAGGCCATGCCGGTCGAGCTCTATCGCGCGATGGCCTCGACCGGGATCAACCCGCTCGGCGCCTTCTACGACGTGTTCCTGCCGCTCGGCATCCGCTCGCAGCTGAAGAAGGCCGTCGAGCTGACCTTCTCCTACGACCTCTCGGCCTCGACCTCCGCCAACGAGTCCGACGTGAACGTCTGGTACTACAACCCGACGCAGGGCCGCTACGTTATGGAGGCGAACAACCGGCGGCTCGACACGGTGAACAAGACCGTGACGGTCTCCGTGGACCACTTCTCGACCTTCGTGGTGCTCGCCTCGACGCCCATCTACTCGAGCCAGACGCCCTACACGGGCGGCGAGATCAAGGTCTTCAACTTCCCGAACCCCGCGGACTGCATCCGCCACACCAAGTCGCTCAACGACACCGCGGCGGCGAACCCGACGGTCTCCTTCGACGGCACGATGATCCACTACGACCTGCCCGCGGGCGAGACCTCCGACCTCAAGATCAAGATCTACGACGTGGCCGGCGAGCTCGTGCGCGAGATCCCGCAGGGGCAGCTCGTCGGCGGCGTGACGTACTACTCGCCCTGGGACTGCAAGAACGACGGCGGCAAGACCGTCGCCTCGGGCGTCTACATCGGCCAGCTCAAGTGGGGCTCGAACAACAAGTTCTTCAAGATGGCCATCATCAAGGGGAGCGGCCTGTGAGAAAGGGACTCCTCGCCGTCCTGCTCCTCGCGCTGAGCCTGGGCGCCGCGCGCCCCGCGGCCGCCGTCAACTCCATGGCGGGAACGAGCGCGGCGCAGTTCCTCAAGCTCGGCGCGGGCTCGCGCGCGGGCGCGATGGCCGAGGCCTACTCCGCCGTCGCCGACGACGTCTACGCGGTCTACTACAACCCGGGCGCGCTCACGAACCTGACGAAGCCCGAGCTCGCGGCCGCGCACACGCAGCACTTCCAGGGCATCTCCTACGAGTTCGCCTCCTTCGCCTACCCCCTGTCGCGGGAGCTCGACTACTCCCGGCACGTGCTCGGCGCGGCCATCTACAACCTCTCGGTCGCCGACATCGAGCGCCGCACCGACGACACGCAGACGAATCTCGGCACTTTCGGGGCGGGGGACTACGCCTACAACTTCACCTACGCCTACCGACCCGAGCGCCGGCTCGGGCTGGGCGTCACGGGGAAGATCATCTCGCAGAGCATCGACAGCTACTCCTCGACCGCCTTCGCCGTCGACGCCGGCGCCCACTACCGGATGAACCCGGAGGCCGAGCGCCCGGTCGCGCTGGCCCTCGTGATCAAGAACGTGGGAACGCGCCCGAGCTTCGCCGGCGTCTCGGATCCGCTCCCTGTCGGCGTCGTCGTCGGCGTCGGCTACAAGCCGGTCAAGAACTTCAAGCTCGACCTCGACCTCACCAAGTACCGCGACACCGACCTCTTCGGAGCGTTGGGCGGAGAGTACCAGCACTCCTTCGATGAGGGGCTCTCAGGCGCCCTGCGCTTCGGCTACACCACGCACCGCAAGGACAACGAGGGGCTCAACGGCCTCACCCTCGGCGTCGGCGGACGGCTCAACAAGGTCTCCTTCGACTTCGCGTGGGTCCCTTACGGCGTGCTCGGCGACACCTTCCGGTATTCGATCCATCTGAAGTTTTAATCGCTCAGTTTCCCTATCTCCCCTTCCTGCGGGAGGGGGAAGGGGGAGGGGGCGCATAAAAGGCCTGCGAGAGCAGGCCTTCTTCGTTTATAGGCCTCCCCCTCTCCCTGGCCCTCCCCCGCAGGGAAGGGAGGGGCGGAAAAACTACATTCTGAGCCCGCGCGACGTTTCCATTACGGCTTCATCTTTTCTTCATGAATTGAACGCGTGCGCGCATTACCCTATAGGGACAGACGCCGAGAGGGGTGACCGAAATCACCTCCTCGGAAGCTTGTTTTGGGGCGTTTAAAGCTCATAATTATGAATAAGGGCGCGAAAAAGGCAAACCCCGCCGCAAGGCGAGGGGCGCAAAGCCAGGATCCCATACAGGGGACGTCCGGCTACCGTAGCCATGACGCAGAAACCTACCGCCTTCCCCGTCGA
This sequence comes from Elusimicrobiota bacterium, assembly GCA_041660925.1. Classification (NCBI taxonomy): domain Bacteria; kingdom Pseudomonadati; phylum Elusimicrobiota; species Elusimicrobiota bacterium. Next base: position 114,021 of record JBAZVI010000006.1, on the reverse strand, counting down.
CCGGGAGGAGCGCCGGCCATGAGCCGCCGGCTGCTCCTGCCGGTCCTGTTCCTCCTGGCCCTGCCGGCCTCGGCCTTCGCCGAAGCGGTGCTGCGCGCGGCCACCGGGGTCGTCCAGACCCGCTCGGGCGTCGGCCTCTGGCTCAACGTGGAGCGGCTCCCCGTGCGCCTCGCCGACGGCGACCAGGTCCGCACCGGGGCCAAAGCGCGCACGACCATCGTCTTCGCCGACGACTCGCGCATCGAGCTCGGGCCGGACACCGTCTTCATCCTCGAGGATTCCGGGCCCAATCGCTCGGCCATGCGCCTGCGCATGGGACGCCTGCGGGCCTGGGTCCAGCGGCAGTTCTCGCGCCGCTTCGAGGTGCGCTCCCCGACCGCCGTCTGCTCCGTGCGCGGGACCGAGTTCCAGGTCTCGGTCGCCGCCGGCGGGCGCACCACCGTCGACCTCTTCAAGGGCCTGCTCGGCGTCGAGGACAATCGCGGACGCCAGATCCTCCTGCACCCCGGCGAGCGCATCGGCGTGGACCTGCGCGGGATGGGCGCGCAGGAACGCTCGCCGTCGCAGCGGGAAGCCCTGCGCGGGGCGTTCCACGCGCAGATGCGCCGCGAGGTCGCTCTCGACATGAGCCGCGAGCAGGTCCTCGCGGCGGCCGCGCAGGAGGCGCGGCTCGCCGAGTACCAGCAGGGGAAGGCCCTGCTCGACGTCAACGGCCAGCGCGTGCGCGTCGAGGAGTACATCCTGCGCCCGCGTCCGGACCAGTTCAAGCTCGTCGTCCTGAACTCGCGGCCCACCCGCTTCGACTACTTCTACTTCCTCGGGACCTTCAACCGCTCCCTGCCGACGGACCTGAGCCTCGCCCTGCGCCAGCTCCCCGGAGGACTCGACGCGGCGCCGGACTACTTTTTGACCGGCTTCGAGACCGGGCGCTCGAACACGCTCGACTCCCTGCGCGAGACGGCGTCCGGGGGGCATCTCGTCGACGTCAACAACAACGCCGAGCTCACCGACGACGTCGCGCAGTTCTTCGACGCGGAACACGACCGCTACCTCGACGCCGAGGGGCACTCCGTCTGGCAGACCCTCTTCGACCGCTACGGGTTCTACCTCAACGGCAAGCTCAAGTACGGGTGGTCGGGCACGGACATCGGCTCCTACGCCGAGGCCGTCTCCGCCAGCTCCAACGACCCCCTCACCGGCGCCGCGCTGACCTCGGCGAACGCGTATCTCGACGACAGCGGCTCGCTCTCCCTGCGCACGGTCAACACGACCTTCCCCAACGCCGACCGGGTCCATCAGCGCGTCTACGAGTCGTACTCCGACGGCTCCTCCATCTCCTGGGACAACTACATCATCGACGACCAGGGGGTCGTCGCGCGCAGCTCGGTCTTCGAAGGGCTCTCCGGCGCCTCGTTCCGGTCGCGTCTGCTCGATTACAACTACGAGCAGGTCGTCACGGCCACCGAGTTCTCGGGGCGCAAGATCGACCTCGTGGTGGAGCCGAAGATCCTCATCCAGTCGGGGCTCATCCAGTGAGGAACCTCCTCCTCGCCGCCCTGCTCGGCGCCGCCGTCCCCGCGGGGGCGGCGGAGGTCGAGCCGATCATCCGGGCCCAGCTGCTCGGGGGCCAGCATTTCGTCGGGAGCGAGCGCGGAGCGCTCGCCGGCAACCTCTCCTTCCTCGCCGCTCCCGCCGTCCGCTTCAACGGGCGCTGGGCGCTCCTGCCGACCTTCTCGAGCGCCTACCAGGGCACGCGCCGGGTCGTGGACCTCCTGGGAGCCGGGACCCTCTTCCAGGAGCAGATGGACCACCGCGTCTCCCTGAAGGCCGTGCACTCTCCCGAGGGGTCCCTCTGGCGCTGGAAGGCCGGCCTCGGCTGCCGCATGGAGCTGCTCAAGGAGACGACCGACGAGCGCTGGACCCGAGGACTCTTCGACTACCAGGCCCTCGAGGCCGGGGCGGAGGCCGAATACGTCTACCGCGACCCCTTCTCCCTGCGGCTCACCTACGACTACGCGTACACCTTCTTCCCGAACTACCGGTCGCTCGAATCCCAGACCGCCGGCGATTTCACCGGACAGCCCCTCTCCCGGGAACTGGCGGGCGACCGGGTCCTCGACACCTACGCCAACATGCTCGGGGCCGCGTTCGACCTGCCCTTCGGCGACGCCTCGAGCGCCCAGCTCTCCGTGCGGGAGACGCAGACCCTCTACCCGCGCCAGCCCATCGTCGAGGAGAGCGGCCTCTTTTCCACCGACAAGCGCGCGGACTACCGCACGGACCTCTCCGCGAGCCTGCGCTCTCCCGTCGAGCTGGGGCTCGACCTGCGCGCGGTCCTGGCGGGGAGCCTGAGCGCGGCCAGCCTCATCTCGAACCAGAACTCCTACGACGCCCGGCGCACGCGCTTCCTCTCGCAGTACTACAACTACCTGCAGGTCGGCGTCGGCGGCTCCGTCCGCATCGACTGGGGCGACGAGCGTCAGCCGGTGAGCGCCGCGCTCTCGCTGGCGCTCTCGCGCCGGACGTATCCGCATCGGTCCGTGCAGGACGCCTCCGGGACCTATCAGGGCGAGACGCTCCGCCAGAACACCTGGTCGCTCGGCGCGGACCTGCGCTATCCGATGGCGCCGCACTTCGCGCTCCTCTTCGAGCTCGAGCACGGCCGGACGACCTCGAACTACGGCTACGCCCAGTTCTACCGCTACGATTACGCCGCCACGGACTATCTGTTCGGTCTGCAGTACGAATATTGAGCGCACGGGGGGGATATGGAGAAGGTGACGATGACGCCGGAGGACTACGGGGAGCTCGCGCGGGCGCTGCGCCGGGTGGACTTCTTCGCGGCGCTCACGATCGGGCAGCTGGAGAAGATCCTCCCCTACATCATGCTCTACCGCGGGGTGAAGGGGACGACGGTGTTCTCTCAGGGAGACGTCGGCGACGCCCTCTACATCCTCCGCGCGGGACGGGTGAGCGTGCGGGTGAGGAAGGGCTTCCTCTTCTCGAAGTCGGTCGCGGAGCTCAAGGCCGGAGACTTCTTCGGCGAGATGGCCCTGCTCGCGAAGGACAAACGGACGGCCACGATCCGCTGCGAGGAGGAGAGCCGCTTCTTCGTGCTCCTGGCGGCGGACTTCCAGTCGGTGCTCCGCCAGAACCCCGGCTTCGCCGACGAGATGAAGAAGACCGCCGAGAGGAGGAGGTTCATGTCCAGCCATGAGGAATAGCCGCCTCGCCGTTCTGCCAGTGCTGAGACCGCGGCATATCGCCCCATTCGGAGGCCCGGGGGTGTGCCGGGGGCTAGGCGCGACGAGCGAGCATAGTGGGTAACTATGTGAGTGAGGAGCAACGACGCAGCCGGCCAGGTCCGGGCCTCCCCATCCTGCATAGTCTCGCGGCGATGTCCCGCGAGACTCCCAGGATCGGGGCCGAGCGCGTTTGGGCTGTGACCGCGTCGCTCGGCGCTCACATGCGGAGAGCATGCTCGCTTCTCGCTCCTCGTCTCGCCTGGACAAACGCGCTCGGCCGAATGGGGCGATATGCCGCGGTCGCAGCACTCACGCTGCTCGCCCTCCCTTCGAGTGCGCGGGCGACGTTCTATCTGTGGAACGGCGCGGCCGGCGACATCAACTGGTACACCCCGGACAACTGGACGCCCAGCGGGACGCCCGGGCCTGCCGACGACGTCCTCATCCCCTCGGGGAGCGTCTACGTCGACGCGAGCTCTCCGGCGATCAGCGTGAACCTGCTGAACCTCGGCAGCGGCGCGTCGGCGGCCACGCTCCGCCTTTCGACGGGGATCATCGCGACGCCGACGATGAACGTCCGCAACAAGGCGACCCTCCTCTTCGAGACGACCGCGCCCGTCTCGGTCGCGAACCTCACCGTCGAGAACGGCGGGCTCGTCACGCATACCGGGCCTCTGGCGCTCTCCAGCGCCACGGTGCGCATCCAGGCCGACGTCTTCGTCATGCAGCTGGGCTCGACGGTCTCGGTGAGCGGGAAGGGCTACGGCGGCGGCTTCGCCGTCCAGTCGGGCTCGGGACCCGGCTCCGGGTTCGGCACGACCAACGGCGCCGACGGCGGCGGGCACGCGCAGTACGGCGGCATCGGCTACGGAAGCGGGCACACCGGAGGCAACCTCTACGACGACCTCTTCGACCCCTACGACCACGGCAGCGGCGGCGGCGGCGCGCTGGCGCCCTGCTACGGGGGCGCCGGGGGCGGAGTCGTGCGCATCGATGCGACCTCGGCGACGCTCAACGGCTACATCGCCGCCGACGGGAACTCGGGGACGACCGGCTGTCTCGGCGGCGGCGGCGGCGGCGCCGGCGGCACCATCAACGTGAAGACCTCCTACCTCCTCGGGACAGGGACCATGACCGTCCTGGGAGGCAACGGCGCCAACGGGACGAACTTCGGCGGCGGGGGCGGCTCCGGCGGGCGCGTGGCCGTCCGCGTCACCGGCGAGAACTACGCCCGCGTGCGCATCTCCTCGGCGTCCGGCAACGGCGGAACGGGCGCCGGCTTCGGCACGGCGCCGACGGGACCGGGGCTCGTCGTCATGGAGCCCAAGATCTGGACCGGCGACGCGGGCGAAGGCTCGACCTGCCGGAACACCCTCAACTGGAGCGGCTACATCAGCCCCCAGAGCGGCGAACACGTCGTCTTCGGCTCCACGAACCCGACGTACGGCTGCTTCTGGGACGTCCCGCCGGCGGTCACGGTCGGATCCGTGACCCTGAGGCCCTCGTACGCAGGGAACCTCCGCGTGACGACGAACATGACGGTCAGCGGGCGCTTCCTCGTCCAGAACGGGACGGTGACGATGAACGCGAACCTCCCGCTGCTGCTGGGCGGCGACCTCCAGCAGACCGGAGGGCGCTTCGACCTCAACAGCGGCAGCGTCACCTTCACGGGGCCCGTGCCGCAGACCGCGACGCTTCTCACCGGCTCGACGCTCTATCATTTCAACGCGCTCGCCGGCGCCCAGGTGACGGTGGTCAGCGACCTCGCGCTGCGCGGCAACATCACCGCCCAGGCCGGGTCCACCATCAGCTTCCCGTCCCCCACGGTGTTCTGGAGCAGCGGGAGCCTCACCGCGCTGGGCAAGATCGACTTCGCCGCCGGACATCTCACGCTCCTCGGCGGCTCGCAGCTGCAGACCCTGTCGCTCCCGAGGCTCAGCGACCTGCGCATCAGCAACCCCTTCGGCGCCCTCATCCCGGGGGGCTCCTCGATGAGCGTCGTCGGACAGGTCCTCGTCGACACCGGCACCTCGCTCAACGGCGCGGCGGTACGCCTCAATGTCTACGGGGACTGGCAGAACTACGGGACCTTCAACGCGCCGGGGAGCACGCTTTCGTTCATCGCGGCGAGCGGCGACCAGAACTACTACGCGGGAGGGAGTCTTCCGAACCTCCAGTTGGCCAAGGCCGCGGGGAGTCTCCTCCTGCGCGTCCCCGTGACGGTCACCGGGAACCTGACGCTCTCCACCGGAACCCTCGACCTCGACGGGCTCTCACACAGCGTCCGGGGGCACTTTACGCAGATGGGAGGGACGCTGTCGGTGGCGGGCAGCACGCTCGTCTTCGACGGCAGCGCGGTCCAGACGGTCTCGCTGCTGCCGGGGACCTCGTTCCAGAACTTCATCTCTTCGAACGCCCTGTCCGTGCGGCTGGTCAGCTCCGTCAGCGTCGAAGGGAACCTCATCGTCGCGCGCGGGATCCTGGACTTCTCGACGATGTCCGTGCATGTCGGCGGCGATTTCCGCAACCTGGGCTCCTCGTCCACGGCGGCCAACGCTTCCACCGTGACCCTCAACGGGACCGCCCTGCAGACCCTCGCCCTGCGCGCCGGCGACGCGCTCGACAGCCTCGTCGCGGCGAACACGGGCGCGGGCGTCCTGCTCGCGAGCACCGTGGCGCTGCGGCGGAACTTCACGGTGTCGCCCGGGACGCGCTTCGACGGCGGAGCGGGCGTCTTCAACCTCTACGGCTCGAGCGCGCTCTGGGACACGGCGGGCGCCGACTACGTCGGTTCCGCGGGGCACGTCGTGAAGTGGTCCAGCCCGATCTACGTCTCGGCCGGGAGCACGGTCAGCGCCCAGGTCCTCTTGTCCACTCGCGCGACGCTTTTGGGCGCCCTGAACATCGGCGACGGGAACCTCAGCGTGCTCTCCGGCGCGCTCCTCAGCGCCCTTTCGAGCACGATCACGCTCCGCGGCGCCTCGGACCTGCTTTTCGCCCCGACCGGGACGAAGTACCTCTCCAACGCCGCCTCCTGGATCGTCTTCGAGGGCGGAGGCACGGACCGCGCGATGTCCATCTCCACCGGTCCGCTGCGCAACCTCCGCTTCAGCCCCGCGAGCGTCACCGACTCCTTCAAGCTCTCGACGGTCCAGGTCACGGGGCACCTCATCCTCGAGAAAGGGACCCTGCGCTCGAGCTTCACGCCGACCATCGAGGTCCAGGGGGACTTCGTCAACAGCGGCGGCGTCGTCGACCTCACGGCGGACACGACCTCGACTCTGCGCATGACGGGTCCCGTCGAGCAGCGCCTGGAGCTGCGCGCCGGCGACAAGCTCTGGCGCTACGAGGTCGCCTCCGCGAGCGTCGTGCGCGTCGCGGGGGCGGGCCTCACGCTCTACGACGACCTGGTGATGACCGCCGGGACCCTCAACGGGGGCGTCGCGCGCATCGACCTCTATCGCAACTGGGTCGGCGGCTTGGCCCTCTTCGAAGCCGCGGCGAGCACGGTGGCCTTCGTCAACCCGGCGGCCTTCACGCGGCAGACCTTCACCGACGCCAACCACCCGGTCTTCAACGGCCTCCAGGTCTCGGTGACCACGATGGCCTTCGCCTCCCAGTTCGACGCCGCGGTCTTCACCGCCGACCGGCCCAGCGGCCTCGTCTACTTCGTCCCCTCCGGGATGCACCGCATCTATGACTTCCGCGCGAACGGCGGCGCTCCGACGACGCGCCTGCGCCTGCGCTGCAGCGCGCCGGGCGCCCGCTGGAACCTCCAGGTCGTCTCGGTCTCGACGGTGAGCAGCGTCGACGTCTCCTACTCGAGCGCCCCCACCGGCGCCACGGTACAGGCCAACGACGGTCTCACGATCGACGGGGGGGAGAACGTCAACTGGAACTTCCTGCCCAAGCTCGTCGTCGTCGCTCCCGGAGAGACCTTCACGGAATGGTCCGGGAAGAGCGGCCCCCCCGACCTCCAGACCGCCGGGTCGACCTTCACCGTGACCGTCCAGGCGGTCTCCGACGCTTTCGGCATGGTGCGCAACTACAGCGCCCCGGTGAGCATCGGGTCGAGCGACATCTTCGCCACGGGCCTGGGGGTGCGGACCCTCGTCAACGGCACGACCACCTACGACGTGGTGCTGCGCCGCGCGGAGCCCAACCCGCGAACCACGACGCTCAGCGCCTCCGGCGCCCAGACCTTCGGCATCGCCATGTCGACGCTCAGCGTGCAGCCGACCGCCTTCGACCGGCTCCAGATCCTGCTCGTCGGCGAGGACGCCCTGCCGGGCTCCCCGAGCGGCAAGACCAGCGTCGCCGACGTCCAGACCTCCGGCGTCCCCTTCGCGGTCCTCATCCGCGCCGTGGACCGCTTCTACAACCGGATCGACGCCGCGCCGGCCCACGTCGTCGCCGTGGACTCGCTCTCCGCCTCCTCGAAGACGCTTCCGGCCCCGCAGGCGCTCTCCGCCGGCGTCGCGACCCTCGGCGGCGCCATCGTCTACTCGACCGGCGTCTACTCGATGCGGGCCTACGACGCCACCGACGGGACGAAGTTCTCCAACGTGAGCTCGACCTTCTCGATCTTCTCCTTCAACTTCACGAGCCCGACGGTGCGGATCTCCATCCCTCCGGGGGCCTTCGTCCCGACCCTCGGCGGGCGCATCGCGGGGACCGCCGCCGACGACGTCGCCATCGCGCGCGTCGACGTCGCCTTCCGCGACAACGTCGCGATGCTCTTCTATGACTGGACCTCCGGGGCCTTCGACTCGGCGACGCCGGTCTTCGGGAAATCCACGCTCTCACCGCCCAACGGGAAGAGCGTCATCTGGAGCATCCCGTTCAGCGATGAGAAGCTGACGGAGGGAACCTCCTATTACGCGGTCGTGCGCTCCTCGAACCCGACGGGCCTGCTCGCCAACCACGAATCCACCTTCACCTTCAGCACGAGCAGGCTGGTCTTCGGCGCCGGCGACGGCCAGGGCGGCGGCTTCATCACCCCCGTGGCCACCGCCGCCTGCACCGCCCTGAGCACCGCCACGGTCACCTTCGGGACCGGCAACGACGGCATCGGCCCGGGAGGCATGGTCGCCCTCCACATCCCCGAGGGCTGGACTCCGCTGGCCGGCTACACCCCGAAGACGGATCCGGACCTCGGGTTCGTCACGATCCTCTCGACCTCTCTGGCCTGGACCGTCGCCGGCTCCAGCGAGATCCTCGTGAATCCTCCCAGCATCGCCAGCACGACGCTCGGCTCCAACTGGGTCGTCGTCCGGGTCAAAGACGGCGCCCCCAACGGCTTCAAGTCGGGCGAACAGATCCGTTTCGTCTACAACGGCTACCCGCCCTCCGGCCCGGGGACCGGGCCCCAGCTCTTCGAGCTCCGCACGCAGGGCGGTGCGGGCGGCGCGCTGCTCCCGGTCGCGCTCTCCCCGAGCATCTACATCACGAGCGGCCCCGCCCGACTGCTGAGCTTCACCTCCTATGAGCCGGTGGCGCTCGGCCCCTTGCAGACCTCCCCGACGATGCAGCTGCGCGTCACGGACCTCTGCGGGAACCCCGCGACCGCGACCGCGACCATCAACGCGGGGCTCATGGCCGGCGTCCAGAACGCCGGCGGCTTCGCCGTCGACGATAGCGCCCAGTTCTTCCTCGTCGGAGCCGTCCCGACGCTGGGCGCCTTCATCGCCCCCGGAGACGACAGCTCCCAGCCCTTCTACTACTACACCTCCACGACGGGCCTCTCGGGCGAAGTCGTCCGCGCCACGGCCACCGTCCTCAACGCGACGGCCGAGGCCGCGCGCTACGTCACGCTCCTCGCCAGCTCCGCGACCTTCGCGGGAGTCTCCATCGACACCGGGACCCTCCTGCCGGGAGCGACGAGCGCGCTCCTGCAGGTCGGCGTCACCGGAGCCATGGCGTACGTGCGCTTCACGCTCGCCGACTCGCGCGTCCCCTGGGACCTGGTCCTCTCGACCGACCCGTCCTCCTATCATCCTCCCCTGCTCGCCGCCAGCGGGATGGGCGCCGCCGCGGCGCAGACCGTGCCCTGGAACGGGGTCGTCTGCCCTCCGGGCGTCCTCTGCCGCTACGCCGACCCCGGCCGCTACTACCTCCGCTTGCGCGCGGCCGGCGCCGACGCCCGCGTCCTCGAGGTCCGCGTCCCCGTCACCGCCTCCATCCGCGGGCGTCTCGGCAGCGCCGGCGCGGACGCCTTCGTTCGCGCGGAGGGTCCCGGCGCCGGCCCGGGCGCCTTCGCCGTCGCGAGCTCCACCGGCTACTTCGTCGTCTACGGCCTCAGCGCGGGCGGTCGGTACAACGTCACGGCCTCCACCCTCGCCACGGCGCTCGGCCAGGGCGTGTACCTGAGCACGACGGCTTCCGGCGCGGTCGCGAGCGCGCCGGGCACGGACCTCGGAACGCTCGCGCTCCCCTCTCCGTCGTTCATCCGCATGAGCGTCACCATCCCGCTGCCGGCCCCCTACGAGTTCTGGGGCAGCGTCTACGCGCACGACGCGGGCTTCAGCGGGCAGGCCTTCGGGACGCTGCACTACTCCTCGGGGAGCGCCGTCTCCGACGACGGGACGCAGGCGACCGGCCGCTCCGCGAGCACCTGGACGGCGCTCGCCCTGCCGGCGGGACGCTACGACCTGGACGTCTCCCTCTTCCAGGTCGGCATCACCACGACCTACTACGCCGTCGACCTCGCCGACGGCGGCCGCAGCGACCTCAACCTGGTCATGCCGCGGCGCCTGAACGTCTCGGGCCGCGCGGTCCTCCCTTCGACGGCGCCCGCCGGGGCCTGGATCTCGGTGCAGGCCATCCCCCAGGGGGGACGCTCTCCCGGCGCCTACGCCTCGGTCTACATACCGCCGCCGGCCGGGGCCGTGCAGCCCACCAGCGCGACCTACACCCTCTACGGCCTCGACCCGGGGACCTGGACGGTGCAGGCGGTCTCTCCGGGTTGGCTCTCCACGGGGACGACCGTCGTCCTCTCGACCGGCGACGTCGGCGACCCCGCGACGGGCCTCGGCGGCGCGGACCTGCCGCTGGGCTGGGGCCGCGTGCTCGGCGGAACGGTCTCCGTCTCCGGCGACACGCGGGGCCTGGGCGGGAGCGACGGGCTGCCCGGCTTCGCGGTGCGCGTCGACGCCTACGACCCCGCGACCTTCGCGCACGCGGGCGTGACGGTGCGCCTGGCCACCTCCGCGGTCCTCGCCGCGGCCACCTTCTCGCTGACGGGGCTGGAGGCGGGGGATTGGAGGGTCACGGCCGCGCTCGCGGGCTTCGACAAGGTCCCGCCCGCGCCCGAGCTGGCGACGGTCCCGGGCTCCGGGAGCGCCGCGCCCGTGACGGTCTCCCTCGCTCCGAACTCCTCGAGGGTCCGCCTCCAGCTCGTCCTCCCGCCGGCCTCCGGCTGCCGGAACGCGGCGGACTACAAGGCGGTGGGCATCTACATGAGCGGACCGCAGACGGACCTGCCGGCGGCGGCCGACATCACGGCGCTCAACGGGACCAACGGCGTCGTGGAGAGCTTCCACTGCTCGAGCATGACCTTCCTCTCTCCGCCGATGGCGACGGGGCTCTACCGCTTCCAGGCCGTCTACGGACCCGGAGGCCAGCGCCGGGAGCTCTATTTTCCGCTCGTCAACGGCTCGACGGAGACGGCGGTCCTGGACCTGAGCGCGGCGACCTACACGGTGACCGGGAGTCTCGCGCTCTCCGGACCGGTCTCCTTCCCGTCGGCCGCCGGCTACACGCTGTCCGCGAGTTCGCCGGCCGGGATCACGGCGCTGTCGAGCTCCTCGGCCTACTGCCTGCTCTCCTCCAGCCACCCGACGGTCCTCTCGAGCTTCCACGTCGAGCTCCTCCCGCTCGACCTGCGGGGCGGGCCCGCGCCGGGGCCGCTGCTGCTCAGCACGGCCTCCTGCGCCGCCTACGCGGTGCCCGGCGGCGCGGACGGCCCGCCGCCGCTCTTGGCCTACGCCGCCGCGGTGGGGGCCGACGGCTCCTTCCGCTTCGACGGCGTCCCGGCCGGGAGCTATCTCCTGCGCACCCCGCGCGAGCTCGACGGCCGCGCGGACGACGGCGAGGAGCTCGCCGACGCCTCCAGGACCGTCGAGGTGAAGGGGCCGACCAGCGTCCAGGTCCCGGTCGGGGTCGGCTCGCGTGTCTCCGGACTCGTCACGCTCCCCTACTCCGTGGCGCCCGGCCGCCCGGTCACGGTGCGCCTCCTCGACTCCGCGGGACGGACGGCGCGCAGCATCCTCGCCCAGTTCAACGGTGAGCGCTCCGCCTCCTTCTCCTTCGAGCGCGTCGGCGACGGGGACTACACCCTGGCCGCCGAGGACACCGGCTGGCCGAGGGGCTACGCCGCCCGACCCGCAGCGGTCCGCGTCCGGGGGGCCGACATGGAAGACCTCCAGGTCTCCCTCGTGCTCGCCGGCAGCGTCCGGGGGCGGGTCGCCGTGGAGCTCCGCAAGGCCGACGGGACGCGCGAGTTCGTCCTCGTCGGCGCCGGCAACCGCTCGCTCCTGCCGGTCGGGCTGAGCCTCCAGGCCGTCGCCGTCCCCTGGGTCGACGGCGGCTATTTCCCCGCCCTGTCCGAAGACTGCGGCGGCTCGGCCTGCAGCGCCGTCGCCATCGACGCGAACGGGCAGTTCCTCATCCCCGGCGTCCTGCCCGGCCTCTATGACGTGGAGGCCGCGGCCCCGGCCGGCTCCGCGGACGGCGCCCTCAGCCTCGTCGGAGATTCCCTCTCCGGCATCGAGGTGCGCGAGGGTCAGTCGGTGGACGCCGGCACGCTGCGCCTGCGCTCCTCCCTCGCGCTGGCGGGGAAGGTGCGCGACGCGTCGACGGGGGCCCCGCTGCCGAACATCCGCGTCCTCGCTCGGCCTACGGTGAGCGTTCCCGGGCAGACCACCGCGCGGCGCGCCGCTCCGGAGACGACCTCGGCCTCCGACGGCAGCTACGCCCTCGAGGGTCTGGACCCCGCCGTCCGCTTCTACGACGTCGTCGCCGCGCCGCGCGGGGAAGGACAGCCGGGCGATTACGTGCCGGGCTACGCGCAGAAGATCGCCGCCGCCGTCGACCTGGTCAGCACCGGGACGGTGGACTTCTCGCTCCAGGCGGCGCCGTATTCGCTCTCGGGACGGGTCGTCGGGACGGCCGGGCTGCCCCTGAAGGCGTCCCTGGGCGACGGCACCGCCCCCGGGGCCGCCGTCTACGTGCAGAAGCAGGGCGCGATCCCGCTCGAAGGGGCGCTCGCCGACGTCTCCGTCCGCACCGACGACCTCGGGTTCTTCGCGGTCCCCGGCCTCTCGAGCGGGGTCTACCGCGTCGTCTTCTCCGCGCTCGGCTTCGCGACGCTCTCGCGCACGGTCAACCTCTCCGCGGGCTCGCTGGACCTCGGGACCGTGACCCTCGGGCTGGGGGCGACGCTCTCCGGGTCCCTGCTCAAGAGCGACGGCAGCGTCATCGGCGAGGACGAGGTCGTCTCCATCCTCGCCGCCACGGCCGGGACCGACGACGTCCTCTCGGGGACTCTCGCGCAGGACCCCAACACGCGCGCCGTCACGGGCTACCGCATCGGCGGCTTCCGGGGCAACACCCCCTATCGCATCCTCCTCCTGGGACGCGACGGACAGACCGCGGTCCCCGTCGAGGCGGGGAGCGTGGTCTTCAGCGACACGACGACGGAGCGCTCCCTCGACCTCGTCCTGCGGCCCTCGCGGCCCCTGGTCTCCGCGAAGTCCCGCCGCTCGGGAGGGGACTTCCTCATCGACTTCATGCTGAGCTCCCCGCTGCGCTCGCGCACGGGCGTCGACGAGGACCTCTCCCTGCTCGTCGCGACGGTCGCCGCCGCGGGCTCCTTCCTCGACGGCGAGATCTCCGCCGACCGGCGCCGCGTCAGCGTGACCTACCGTCCCGGGGTGAGCGAGTCCAGCTTCACGATCCGCCTGCGGGGCTACAGCGCCGAGCCCGACCCGGAGACCCTCAGCGTCTCCGACCCCGGCTACCTGCAGGTCGCGACCTTCACCTTCTACGCGGGCGTCGACGGCTACAACCGGGCGAACATCCCCAACGCGACCGGAGGCACGCTCGCGCTCGAGGCCGACCCCGCGCGCGTGCGCCTGCCCCGGGGAGCCTTCTTCGTCGACTCCTCTTCCTCCGTGCAGGTCTCCATCCAGCGTTCCGACACGAATCTCGGGGCCTCGGGGACGCGGGTCTCGGCTCATGGCGCCGCGGCCTATCCCGAGGGCCTGCGCGCCGCGCTGGCCGCCGTGCCGCCGAGCGTGCGGGCGCTGAGCGCGTTCTACGAGATCCTCCTTCCGCTGGGGCTGCGCACGGCGCTCGCGCGCCCCGCCCAGCTGACCGTGCAGTACTCGAGCGCGGCGAACGTCTCGAGCCTCAACCTCTATTGGTACAACCCGGCGGCCAACTCCTACGTCCTGCAGCAGGACGTCACGGGCGCCGCGCCGGTCCTCGACGCCGCCAACCGCACGTACACCATCAACATCAACCACTTCTCGACCTTCGTCCTCTTCGAGAGCGGGGTCGCCGTCATCACCGGCAGCGCCTATTCCGGAGGGGACCTGACCGCCTTCAACTTCCCCAACCCCTTCGACCTCGGGAGCAAGGACGTGACGCCGATCCACGGCAACGTCGGTCAGAGCGAGTTCCTGGGGGTGCGCGGCACGATGCTGCGCATCGCGGTCCCGCCGGACTCCGGAGGCGAAGGCGTCGTGAACATCTTCAACGTCGCCGGCGAACGCGTGCGGCGCATCGAGCTCGGAGCGCTCGCCGGGGGGCAGTTCTATTACCGGCCGTGGGACGGGCGCAACGACGCGGGGCGCGAGGTCGCCAGCGGCGTCTACATCGCCCAGGTCAAGGTGGGCAAAAAGGCGGCGTTCTTCAAGATGGCGCTGGTCAAATGAGGACGATGACCCTTCGCCGCATCGCGCGGATCTGGGCTCTCGGGGCTCTGGGAGCGCTGCTGCCCCTCTGCGCGAGCGCCGGCGACCTGGGAGGCCCCGCCGACCGGGGGACCTCCGCGGCCCAGTTCCTCAAAGTCGCTCCCGGCGCCCGGGCGACGGGCATGGGCGAGGCCTACAGCGCGGCCTGCGAGGACGCCTACGCGGCGTACTACAACCCGGCGGGCCTCGCGCGCCTGCGCCGCGTCGAGGTCGCCGCCTCGCATCAGCAGCGTTTCCAGGGCATCGCGCACGAGTTCGCGGCGGCCGCCGTCCCGCTGCTCTCGTGGACGGAGTCCAAGCGCGAACGCAGCGAGTTCGGCGTGCTCTCGCTGGCGCTGACGAGCCTGTCGGTCGGGGGGCTCGAGCGGCGGGGGGTCGTCGAGACCGACGAGCCGACGGGGAGCTTCGGCGCCGCCGACTTCGCGTACGCGCTCGGCTACGGCTACGCCTTCGGACCCCGGCTCTCCGGGGGGCTGACGCTCAAGCGCATCGAGCAGCGCATCGACGCGTACCGGGCCTCGGCCGTCGCCGTGGACGCGGGCGGGCTCTACCGGGCCGGCCGCCTCTCGCTCTCCGCGGGCCTGCGCAACTTCGGAGGGAAGGTCCGCTTCGTCAACGCCGCGGATCCCCTGCCCTTCGCCCTCTACGCGGGCGCGGCCTGGCGCCCCGCGGACGCCTGGCTCATCGCCGCCGATCTGCGCTCGCCGCGCGACCACCGCCTCGGCGGCTCGCTCGGGCTCGAGCACCGCCGGCGCTTCGCCGAGGACCTCTCCGGCTCCCTGCGCGCGGGCTACAACAGCTCGAACACGGACGCCGACGGCTTCGGAGGGGTCTCCCTGGGCGGAGGGGTCGGCTACCGTCAGCTCGAGCTGGACTTCTCCTGGGTCCCGAGGGGCGAACTCGGAGACTCCTACCTGTACTCCCTCCAGGTCAAGTTCTAGCCCCATCCGTCGGCGGCGCGCGTCTCCGTGGGGACGGGACTCCCCGCAGGAATACGACCGCGCGCGTATGGGGCTGGGGTGGTCGGAGGGGTTACTTGCGGCCGGAGCCCCACATCCGGTCGGCGGCGCCGGTGCGGGATTCGGAGGAGCCCTTGCTGACGGCTTTCTGTTCCGCGCGCATGCCGTTGACCTGGCCGGCCGACACGGTCTTCAGCGCGACGCTGTTCCAGTCCTTGTCGGCGGGGGCGGAGACGGCGTCGTTGGCCTTGGCGGGGATCGTCGAGGTCGGAAGAGCGAGGGTGGAGCCCACCGCGTCGCGCAGGGGCTCTCCCTGGTAGACGATGCTCCCGTCCTTGCCGCGGAGGGCGGAGACGACCCCGCCGTTCTCCTCGTCCACGATGCGGCCTTCCACGATCTTCTGGTTGAGCGGGTCTCCCAGCTCGGTGCGGCCCTTCAGCGGCTGGGGGAGGTTCGGCACGGCCTGAGGGGCCTTCACCTCATCCTTCTTCGGAGGGAGGATCGGCGCGGACCCGGTGGCGCCGCAGGGGTTGGGCCACATGCAGTTGGTGAACTTCCCGCGGGTGGGTGCCGGGGCGGCGGGCTTCTCCTGGGCGGCGGCGAAGGAGGTCACCGCGAGGAGGGCCAGTCCGGCGAGGAGTTTCGTGGTCATTGCCTTTCCTGTCCTCAGGATAGCCCGCGAGAGAGGCGGCGGAAAGTGTCGGAGGGCCCAGACGGAGAAGCCCTAGGGGCCTATGAGGAAATAGGACCCGGGGCCTATGAACGTCGCCGGGGGTTCGACGACGGGCTCAGTTGAGGGGAACGGGGGAGCAGGTGCCGTCTTTGTCGGGGGAGACTTCGGTGGAGCCCAACATGCCCGGCTTCTCTTTCACGCAGGCGACGCGGGGGGACAGGCCGTTGCCGCTGGTGACTCTTCCGGCCGTTTCCGTGAGGCCCTCGATGTTGTCGTCCCTCGCGCCGATCTTCACGGCGACATGCCCATCGTCCTTGAGGGTCCTGGCCTGGCGGATGGCGCTGTCGCCCGCGGCGAGGCCCTGCGTGTCGGAGCCTCCGAGCTGGGCCTCGATGAACTTCTGGGCGTCCATGACCCGGCTTCCTTCGGGGAGCACATCGTCGGGGTTGAAGGCCGCGGCGCCCTCGACGGTCGCCAGCACCGACTTCGTATAGCGGTCCTGGTCTCCGGGGTCCGTGAGAGTCATGGCCTTCCCCATGGGGGCGCTCACCTGTCCCTCGGCCTCCGCCGTCCGGCCACCGCCGGTCCCGTTCCCGAAGGAGGGGGTCTCGGGCTGGGAGACCGTGCCCTTCTCCGTCTCGGCGGCGCTCGCCTGGAGCGATTCCCTGATCGCCTGCTCCTTCTCGGCGATCGGGACCTCCGGGGAGTCGAGGTTGAACGCCGCGCCGAGGGAGGTGAGCGGCTTGCCGCCTTCGGTGGGCGCGGGGCAGAAGTTCTTCTGCGCGCTCAGCTCCGCGATGCGCTCCGGGGAGCAGGGCACTCCTCCCGGGCCGGGGCATTCCTTCGAGACCGCGGGGTCGGGCTCCGGGGAGGGGGGGCCCATGCATTCCCCTGCGGCGATGCAGGCGTTATAGGTGGGATATTTCCCCGCGGGGCCCGTCAGCGGGGTGTCCGGCGTCGATGCGTCCCCGCCCTTGAGGAGCTGGAAGGAGGTCATCAGCCCCTGGTTGGCGGGCACGCACATCGTGTCGTTGCAGAAGCCGGCGACGCCGGCGAGGTTGAAGGCCTGGTCCTGGGGGATCTTGTTCCCGCTGCCGTCCACGAAGTAGGCCTTCGGGTCGGCGGCGATCTTCATGGCGCCCTCGGCGAAGTTCGCCGCGTTGGCGCCGAGGTTCCCGTCCTTCTGGTAGGACTGCAGGAAGGAGTCCTTCATCATCTTCGCCTTGAAATCCGTCGGCTCCGCGGCCGGGGTCTGGGGGAGGGCCTCCGTCAGCGCGGCGTCGAGCTTCGGGGTGGGGAGGACCTTCTCGGCGTCCACCCCGTACTTGAGCTTGAGCTCCGCCCCGGCCGGGGTCGTCACTGCGGTGAGGCCCGGGCGGTTTTCCGTGAGTCCGGAGCCGAGCGTGATGCCGGTGGAGGACGGCTCGGAGGCGGTCCCTTCGGGGTCGGACGCGACGGCCTGCGCCCCCGCGAGGGCCGGGACGAGAAGTACGGCGGCGATGAGTCGGAGCATAACGCCTTTCCCGCGATAGTATAGGGGAGGGGCCTTGCGCGCGCAAGCCCAGAGGTCCCATAGCGCAATAGGACCAAGGGCCTATATTGGCGATATTACCGTTTCCGCGCCGCCAGGTCCAGGAGGCGCCCGGCGACCCTCGAGGGGAAGGGGGGGAGCGCGCCCAGGGCACGGACCCAGAGCGGCGCCCCGGGGGTCGCGGCCGGCGGGCGACGGCCGAGCAGCCGCAGCGCCGCCGCGGCGGCGCGTTCGGCGGCGGCCCACTCGAGAAGGGGGTCGTCGGCGAGCGCCGTCAGCAGGTTCGCGGCCCCGTCGTCCTCATGCCCGCGCAGGAAAGTCCCGCGTACGCGCGCGCGGCCGAGCTCGACCGGGGCTCCCGGGCCGGGCTCTCCGAGCCCCGGGAGCGTCCGGTTCAGAGTCCACAGCGCGGCCTCGTCGGCCTCGCGGGAACGGGGCGGCCCGGCGATGGGGCCCAGCAGGGAGCCCCCCTCGCAGGGGACCAGAACGAGGCGGGGTTCCCGTTCGTCGAGCAGGACGGCGTCCTCGCCCGGCGAGGCGCGCAGGAGCAGTCCGTGCTCGGCGCGGACCTCGAGGCCGAAGAGGCGGCAGCGCGCGCGTTCCGCCAGGGAGAGGGCCCGGGCTCCGGCGGCGTTGACGACGACGGACGGGCGGGCGGCGCCGCCGCGGCCGTCCGGCGAGCTCCAGCGCACTTCCGCGATCCTTCCTCGCGCGCGCTCGAACTCTCTCGCGCGCGCTCCGGGGAGGCGGAGTCCGCCCAGCGCCGTCCCTTCCTCCGCCCAGGTCCGCGCGAGCGTTCCGGGCGCGAGCCCCCACTCCTCCCATCGGAGGAGCCCGCCTCCCGCGCTCTCCGAGCGCGAGGGGAGTCGGGCGCGCGCCTCGTCGGCCGAGAGGACCCGTCCGGGAGCGGAGCGGCGCAGGGGGGCGAGGAGGTCGTAGGCGCGCCAGGCGCGTTCCGCGCCGATGCGTCCGAGCGGGAGGAGCAGCCCGCGGCGCCTCAGCAGGACGGGGTGGCGGCGGATGAGGCCGTCGAGCGCCTTCGCCCGCAGGGCGCAGAGGGCCGGGTCGCGGCGCAGGCTCTCGGGTCCCCCCGAGAGCAGGAGTTCGAGGGGGGAGTCGTCCGACTCCGGGTCCTCGTCGAGCCAGAGGGCCTTCAGGCCCAGCTCTCCGGCGCGGCGGAAGAGCGCCGCGGCGAGCGGGCTCGAGCCGGCGATCAGCAGGTCCGGGGCGGCGTCCATAGCGCCCATGATACATTACTCGCGCGCGCGGGTTGAACGCGGCCGTTCGATTTGATATCGTTCGCGCCATGTCCATCAAATTCGGGACGTCCGGTTGGCGCGCCATCTTCGCCGAGGACTTCACGGTCGACAACGTGCGTCGTCTCACGCACATCATCGCCGGCCACGTGAAGGAGAACCTCGAATTCGGCTTCATCAGCCCGGAATACGGGCAGTACGCGGGCCCCGAACGCACCTCGCAGCCGCCGGTCGTCATCGTCGGCTACGACACGCGCTTCATGTCGGAGACCTTCGCCCGCGAGACGGCCGAGGTCTTCGCCGCGGCCGGCATCCGCGTCTTCCTCGCGGATTCCGACACCCCGACCCCCGCGCTCGCCTGGGCGGTGCTCGAGCACAAGGCGGTCGGCGGGGTCGTCATCACCGCCAGCCATAACCCGGCGCAGTACAACGGCTACAAGTGGACCCCGTACTGGGGCGGACCGGCCACCCTGGCGGTCACCGAGGACATCGAGCGCCGGCTCGCCCTGCTCGGGCAGCACGCGATCCGCTCGATGAACTACGACAAGGCGCTGCGCGACGGCTGGATCGTGCCGACCGACTTCCGGAAAGGCTACTTCAAGAAGCTGCGCGGGATGTTCGACCTCAAGCGGCTGAAGGCGGCGCGCCTGCGGGTCGGCGTGGACGCGCTCAACGGCGCGGGGCGCAACTACCTGCGGCCCTTCCTCGAGGAGTGCGGCGTGGAGGTCTCGGCCCTCCACGAGGACCGCGACGTGCTCTTCGGAGGACATTCCTCCGAGCCTTCGCCGGAGATCCTCGGCCCGCTCGTCGAGCTCGTGAAGAAGAAGAAGCTCCACCTCGGCCTCGCCTGCGACGGCGACGCCGACCGCTTCGGCATCCTCGACGCCGGAGGCGTCTGGATCTCCCCCAACGACGTGCTCGCGCTCGCGCTCTATCACCTCATCGAGCACCGGGGCATGAAGGGCAACGTCGCGCGCAGCCTCATGACCTCTCACTTCGTCGACGCCGTCGCGAAGTTCCACGGCATGCGCGTGCGGGAGACGCCCGTCGGCTTCAAGTACATCGGGGACCTCCTGCGCGGCGGGGGCTTCCTGCTCGGCGGCGAGGAGTCCGGCGGCCTCTCCATGATCGGCCATGTGCCGGAGAAGGACGGCCCGCTCGCCTGTCTGCTCATGGCCGAGCTCGTCGCCTGCGAGGGCAAGCCGCTCGTGAAGATCCTGGATGCGCTGCATAAGAAGCACGGGTCGTTCTTCAACGTGCGCCACAACTTCCACCTCGAGAGCCTCGCCTTCGCCAAGGACCTCAACGACCGGCTCAAGCTCAAGCCGCCGACGGTCATCGGCGGAGCCTCCGTCTGGCGGATCGACGAGACCGACGGGTTCAAGTTCGTCCTCAAGGACGGACGCTGGCTCGGGATGCGTCTCTCCGGGACGGAGCCGGTCGTGCGCCTCTACGCCGAGGCCTTCGATAAGCGCTCGCTCGACGCTCTCGTCGAGGAAGGCCGCCGCATCGTCTTCGGCAAGGCGCGGAAGTAGCGTCCCGATGTCCCTGCGATGGGCGCGCGAGCGCTGGCTGCCTCTGGCGGCCGGCGCCGCGCTCCTCCTCCTCCTGGTCAACGGCGGCTTCCGCCGCCTCGTGCGCCAGAGCCTGGAACTGCGCTCCCTGCGGCGCGAGACCGCCGCGCTCAAGAAGGAAGAGGCCGAGCTTCGCGGCCAGGTCACCGCGGCGACCGGCGATGACCGCGAACTCGAGCGCAGCGCGCGCAAGGAGCTCGGCTACCTGAAGCCCGGCGAGGTCGAGTACCGCTTCCCGCCCCCCGAGAGGAGGAAGTGAGCCTCGCCGTCCGACGCCTTCAGCTCGGCCCCATGGCCAACTTCGTGTACCTCGTCGCCGACGAGGCGTCGAAGACCTTCGCGGCCGTGGACCCGGCCTGGGACGTGTCGGCCGTCTTCGCGGAGGCCGCGCGCGAGGGCTGGACCCTCGCGGCCGTCGTCCTGACCCACAACCACTTCGACCACAGCGACGGCCTCCCCGACGTCCTGCGCCGCTCCGACGTGCCGGTCTATGTCCACGCGGAGGACGCCTCCGCCGTCCGGGGGGAGGGGCGCCGGATCGTCGAGACCGGGGACGGGAGCGCGCTCGGCCTGGGGGACTCGCGCCTGGAGTTCGTCCACACGCCCGGGCATACTCCCGGCTCGCAGTGCCTGCGCGCGGGAGAGCGCCTCCTGACGGGCGACACCCTCTTCATCGGCGCCTGCGGACGCGTCGACCTCCCCGGCAGCGATCCGCGCCGGATGTACGCCTCGCTGCGCAAGCTCGGCGCGCTCCCCGACGACCTTCTCGTCATGCCCGGCCACGCGTACGGGCCGCGTCCCGCGGCCCGGCTCGGCGACGAGAAGCGCGAGAACCCCTATCTCGCGGGCGCCCTGCGCCTGCCGCTCGAGCGCTTTCTGAAGGAGGTGGACCCGTGAAGGGCTGGGCCGTCCTCCTCGATTTCGACGGCACGATGACGACGCACGACGTCTCCGACGCGCTGCTCGCGCGCTTCGGCGGGCTGACCCTCAAGGAGATCCTCGCCTCCTACGGCACGGAGGTCTCGGTGGCCGCCTGGATGCGCCGCAAGTTCCTGCGCGTGCGCCGGCCCGCGGGGGAGCTCGAGCGCTACGCGCTGCGGACCGTGCGCCCGCGCGCAGGTCTCGCCGCGTTCCTGCGCGCCTGCCGCGCGCGCCGCGTCCCGGTCGAGGTCGTCAGCGGCGGACTCGACCTCTACCTCGACCCCCTGCTCGCGCGCTGGGGCTTCGCGGGGCTCCCGCGCTGGCGCGCCACCACGCGCAGGACTTCCCGCGGGCTCGTCGTGCGCTACCCTTTCCTCCGCGGCTGCGGCATCGAGGAATTCAAGCGCCGCCGCGTGCTCGCCCACCGGCGGCGCGGCCGCCGCGTCCTCTTCGTCGGCGACGGGACGGGCGACCTGCGCGCCGCCCGCGCCGCCGACGCCGTGTTCGCGCGCGCACACCTGCTCCGACACTGCCGCCGCGCGGGAGTCCCCGCGCGGCCGCTGCGCGGCTTCGACGCCGTGCGGAGATATCTGGAGATCCCATGTTCCCCACGCTGATCCGGCTCGGCGGCTTCCGCGTCGCCACCTACGGACTCCTCGTCGCCGCCGGCTACCTCGCCGGCATCCAGTTCCTGGCCTCGCGTCGGGAGCGCATGGGGCTCGACGAGTCCTCGTTCTGGAAGATGATCTACTGGCTCTTCTTCGGCGCGGTGTTCGGCGGAAAGCTCCTCTACTGGGCCGTCGAGTGGCGCTCCGTGCTCGACGGCAGCCACCGCATCGTCGCGGACTTCCGCTACGGCTTCGTCTTCTACGGGGGCTTCCTCGGCGCCGCCCTCGTCGGCTTCCTCTTCGCGAGGCCCCTGAAGCGCCCGTTCCTGGGGCTGGCCGATTATTTCGCCGTCGCCCTGCCGCTCGGGCACGGCATCGGGCGCCTGGGCTGCCTCGCCGCCGGCTGCTGCGCGGGGAAGCCCACGACCCTTCCCTGGGGGCTGCGCTTCACCCACCCCGACTGCCTCGTCTCGGGCGACCTCCTCGGCGTGCCCCTGCATCCCGCCCAGCTTTACGAGGCCGCGGGGAACCTCGTCATCGCCCTCTTCGCTCTGCGCGTCCTCGGACGCGTCGAGCGGGGGGAGCGCCCGCAGGGTTCCGCCCTGGCCGTCTATCTCGCCGCTTACGCCGTCCTGCGCTTCCTGGTGGAGTTCTCCCGCGGCGACGACCGCGGCGGGGCGCTCGGCCTTTCGGTGTCGCAGTGGATATCTCTGTGTGTGCTCGCGGCCTCGGTTTTCCTGTACCGTTACCTTAACTCCCCTTCCTGCGGGAGGGGGGCAGGGGGGAGGGGGAACCTTTAGCCGTTCTTTCTCTTTCTCACACCCTTCGACGGGGATTGGGAGAGGGAACTGCTAAGATGTCATATGGCAAAAAGAGCCCCCCTTCCCGTTCCCTTCCTCGCGGGGAAGGGAGTTAAGGAAACGCAGATGACTAAACCGCTTGTTTTACACGTCCTTGTGGGCGGCTTCCGGCTCGACCGCTTCCTCGCCGACCGCGTCGACGGCTACAGCCGGAACTTCCTCAAGGACCTCGTGGACCGCGGCTGCGTGAGCGTCGACGGGACGCAGCGCAGCCCCGACTACCGCCTGCACGTCGGCGAGATCGTGCGCGTGGACTGGCCCGAGACGGGCTGGAACGGGACCTCGCTCGAGGACCGCGTGATCCACGAGGACGCGGACCTCCTCGTGCTCGACAAGCCCGCCGGCCTCATCATGCACCCGATGGGGGGCAGCTGGGAAGTCTCTCCCGAGGCCGCGCTCACCGAGCCCGAGCCCAACCTCGCCGGTCTCCTTCTCGGCTGGCGTCCCCAGGCGGCGCGCTCGGGCGTCGAGCGCTGCGGCCTCGTGCACCGGCTCGACCGCTGGACGAGCGGCGTGCTCCTCGTGGCGAAGCGGCCGGCCGCCCAGCACTTCCTGCTCGCGGGCTTCCGCGAGCGCACCATCCACAAGACCTACCGCGCGCTGGTGCTCGGCGCGCTCAAGCCGACCCGCGTCTCCGCTCCGGTCGGCCGCATCAGCGGCATGCGGCGGGTGCAGGCCACGCAGTGGGGCCGCGAGGCGGAGACCGCCTTCAAGTCTCTGGGCCTGCGCAAGGGCGTCTCGCTCGTCAGCGCCGAGCCGAAGACCGGGCGGACGCACCAGATCCGCGCCCACCTGGCGATGATCGGGCATCCCGTGATGGGCGACATGGAGTGGATCCAGAGCGCGGAGCGCGCCCGCATCCAGGAGCTCGGCCTCCCGACCCCTCCCCGCATGATGCTCCACGCCTGGCGCCTGAACCTGATCCACCCGCGCACCCGCAAACCCGTCGTCTTCACCGCGCCCCCGCCCAGGGACTTCAAGACCTACTGGGACAGCCTGAAATAGCCGCCGCCCGCCCCGGCCTCCTGCGCGGGGTGAGGCGGGCGACCGCTACTTCAGCTTTTCTTGTCCGGAGAAGTTGCGCTCGAGGCGGAAGCCGGAGAGGATCTCCCGGTCGACCGCGGACGGGGAGCCCGCGATGTGCGCCGCCAGCGTCTCTCCGAGGCCGGGGCCCAGCATGAAGCCCTGGCCGCACATGCCCACCGCCAGGACGTAGCCCTTCGGGGACGCCGGGAAGTCGACGATGGGGAAGCCGTCGGGGGTCATCGGGTAGAGGCCGCGCCAGGTGCGGCGAACCTTGAGCGTCGCCAGGTTCGGCATGAGCGAGATCATGCGGCGGGAGACCTCGGGCAGGAACTCGGAGGTGGAGCGCCGGTCATGACCCCAGATCGGCGGCTGGGGGGTCAGGCAGAAGACGATCTGCCCTTCCCAGTTCTGGTAGAAATAGTAGTTCTTGGACTTGTCGCCGGGACGGATGTCGACGACCATGGGGTCGAAGAAGCGCTCGGCCGGTTCGGTGATGCCCGCCTCGTGGCAGTCCGGCCGGACCGGGACCTTCACGCCGGCGAGCTCGGAGACGGCCGCCGCCTCGGCGCCCGCCGCGTTGACCACCCACTCCGCGCCGTAGCTCCCCAGCGGGGTGCGCACGCCTTTCACGAGGCCCTTCTCGACGAGGATCTCCGCGGCCGGTTCGTTGAAGCGGAAGCGGGCGCCGAGCTTCAGCGCGCGGCGGTAGAAGGCGTTGACGGAGAGGAGGGGAGAGGCCGAGCCGTCGTCCGGCGAGAAGGTCCCGCCGCGCAGGTCCTTCTCGGCGATGCCCGGCACCAGCGCCCGCATCCTCTCCGGACCGACCCAGTCGATGTTCAGCCCGAGGCCGCGCTGGACCTTGAGGAGCTCCCGGAGGACCTCCTCGTCGCGCTCCGCGTAGACGGGGAAGGCGTAGCCGCCCTTGATCCAGCCGATGTCGTCTCCGTGCTTCTCCTTCCAGCCGGAGAAGACTTCCAGGCTCCGCAGGCAGGCCTTGATCTTGGCGGCGTCGGAATGGGTCGCCCGGACCCCGCCGATGGCGCACTTGTTCTGTCCCTGTCCGGGGGAGGCGGCGGCTTCCAGCGTCAGGACCGCGAGGCCCCGCTCCGCGAGGGACATGGCGAGCGGCGTCCCGATGCTGCCCGCGCCGACGACGACGACGTCGAAGGAGTTCTCCATCCTAGAACCCGCTCCAGCGGGCGTTCTCGTCCGCCTGCGTGCGGCACTTCACGTTGGAGAAGGCGCCGAGGGGGACCTCGACGAAGAGCGGACGCCGCGTGAAGGCCGTGACCTCCTTCGGGTCGACGCCCTCGCTTCGGAAGACGTTCATGAGCAGGGCGGAGCAGGTCTTCGAGCCGCAGGCCCCCATCCCCGCGCGCGTGACGGCTTTGAGCTGGTTAAGGTCCCGGACGCCGGAGCGGATGGCGCGGCGGATCTCTCCGAGGCTCACGCGCTCGCAGCGGCAGAGGATGGTCGCGTCGTCGGCGTCCTTGAGCTCGGCGCAGGAGCGCGCTCCTTCCTCGGCCGTGTAGAGACGCAGCGAGGCGACGCGGTCCGCCGTCTCCGGGGGGGGCTTCACGACGACGAGGAGGGTGTTGTCGGCCTTGAAGTCCTTCACGTCCGCGACCTCGGCCTCGCCCAGGTCGGCGCCTTCCCAGCCGACCACGCGGACCTTGTCGCCTCGCTTCACGAGCCCGCGGCCGATCTCGAAGGGGACGGCCACCGTCGGGGCCTTCGCGTCCTTGCGGCGGTCCACCAGGGTCACCGCGAGGCCGGGGCAGACGATGAGGCACTTGAAGCAGCCGATGCAGTCCCCCGAGAAGCGGGGGGTGTCCATGATGCTGCTCCCCGAGAGCTGGATCGACTTCTTCGGGCAGACGGTCACGCAGGGGTTGCAGGGGATCTCCTGGTGGCAGTGCAGGACCGGGTAGACCGGGCGGTCGGGGCGCTCCTCGGAGGGGGCTTTCGTCTTCCCGGGCCGGGACTTGAGGACCTCGAGACGGTCGAACCAGAAGGGGGGGACGGGCGCGGCCATGACGCCGAGACTCTTGAGCACCTCGTGCGCCGTGATCTTCCCGCTGAACATGGCGGCCGAGGCCTCGGCGATCTCGCGGGCGTCGCCGCAGACGAAGGAGTCCATGCCCGCTTCGCGGGCCTGGAGGTGGAACTCGTCGACCGGGTTGAGGCCGACGGCGATGAGGAGGGTGTCCGCCTCGAAGGTCTTCTCGGTCCCGGGCAGGGGGCGGAACTTCTCGTCGACGCCGGCGACCGCGACGCGCTCCAGCTGGCCGTCCCCCTCGGCGCGAAGGACCGTGTGGCGCGTGAGGACCGGCACCCCCAGGCGCTTGATCTTGTCGGCGTGCACTCTGTAGCCGCCGCACTCCGCCTGCGCCTCGATGAGTCCGACGACCTGGATGCCGGCCTGCAGGGCGTGGTAGGCGGCGATGAGCCCGACGTTGCCGCCGCCGACGATGAAGAGGCGTTTCGCGGGCCGCACGAGGTCGCGGTTGACGAGGGTCTGGAACGCGCCCGCGCCGTAGACCCCCGGGAGGGTGTTCCCCGGGAAGGCGAGGGAGCGCTCGCGCGCGCCGGTGGCGCTGATCACGGCCTTGGGCCGGACGAGGACGTACTCCTCGC
Source organism: Elusimicrobiota bacterium (assembly GCA_041660925.1). Lineage (NCBI taxonomy): Bacteria > Pseudomonadati > Elusimicrobiota > Elusimicrobiota bacterium. Next base: position 87,755 of record JBAZVI010000006.1, on the reverse strand, counting down.
CCCGCAGGACCCCGACCTTGCGGTCGGAGAAGACGGCGAGGCAGGTCGCGTTCGTCCAGGCCGTGACGGAGGGGTACTCCTTGAGCTGGTCCTCGAGCTTCTCGGCGATGTCGATACCGCGGGTCCCGGCGTAGCAGTCCTCGACGGAGCCGAAGAACTTGTGCGTCTGCAAGACGAGCTTGCCGCCGAAGCGGGCCTTGTCGTCGACGACGAGCGTGCGCACGCCGAGCTTCCCGAGCTCGACGGCGGCGGCCAGGCCGGAGGGCCCTCCGCCGATGATGAGGGCGTCGATGTCGAGCTCCTCCACGCGGCCGAACTCCTGCACGCAGGCCGCGCGGGGGAGCCGGGCGGCCCCGCGCAGGGTCGTCGCCTTCATCCCCGCGCGCACCGGCGTGACGCAGGACTTGACGGCCAGGCCGTCGACGATGACGGAGCACTGGGCGCACTGCCCGTTGGCGCAGAAGATGCCCTGGGGGCTGGAGTCCTTCTCGTGGCGGCTGAAGACCTTCACGCCGTTGGCGAAGAGCGCGCTCGAGAGGACTTCGCCCTCGAGCGCCGTGCACTCCCGGCCGTCGAAGGTGAAGGAGACCGTGCCGCGCGGCGGCGGCTGGAGGACGGGGTGCTCGGTGATCCTCTCCACATGCATATCATACCGCAAGCGGGGCCTTCCCGGCACCGCCGATGCGGCGCGGCTCAGCGTCCCAGGACGCCGACGAGCGCTTCGGTGAGGGCCGCCATGCGCTCGTAGTCGAGCTTCTCGGGCGTGTCGCTTTCCTGGTGGTAGTGGGGATTGCGGAAGAACGCCGAGTCGGAGAGCATGAGCGCCGGGAAGCCGGCGTACCAGAAGTTGAGCTGGTCCGAGATCGCCAGCACCGAGAAGACCGAGGGCAGGAGGGCCGGGATCAGCGGGACCTTCGCGTCCGCCGGCCAGGCCCGGGTCAGCTCGCGGCGCAGGCGGACGCTCCGCAGGTTCCCGGCCAGGCCGATGAAGTCTCCGCGGTCGGGATAGAAGGGACGCATGAAGGGCGGGAAGAGCTGCGCTCCCCGTCGGGGATTGAAGTAGCCGACCATCTCGAGGTTCACCATGCCGCGGACCTTGACGCCCCGGTCCTTGAGCGCGCGCGCGTAGCGCAAGCTCCCCATGTCCCGCGTCCCGAACGCCGGGGGCTCCTCGGCGGCGAAGGCGGCGAAGCGGACCTCCGGGGCCTTGAGGCCGCGGCCCTGCAGCAGGCGGGCGGCCTCCAGCAGGACGGCGACCCCGCTGGCGTTGTCGTCCGCGCCGGGCGTGCCCGGGGCGCTGTCGTAGTGGGCGCCCACGACCCAGACCCCCCGGCCGTCGTCGCGTCCCTTGAGCCGCGCCTCCACGTTGTCGTAGGGCTCGCGGCGGATGAAGTCGGTCCCGCGCTCGGCGGCGAAGGGCTGGACGTCCGGGGCGTAGCCGGCCTCGCGCAGGCGCCCGACGATGTAGTCCCGGGCGCGTCCCTGGCGGTCGGGCTGATAGGCGGAACGCTCCCCGATGTCCCCGGCGAGCGCCCGGACATGCGCGTGCAGACGGGCCGCCAGGGGAGAGAGCGTCGCGGGGTCCTGCACCGGGAAGCTCGGAGCGAGGGCCTCCAGGGCCGCGCGCCGCCGCTCGGGGCTCACCATGAGCCACGCCGGCTGCGCCGCGTAGACCGCGAGGACGATGAAGAGGGCTCCGGCCGCGACGACGGCCAGCGGGCTGCCGCGGGACTCCGGTCGGCCGTCCCGGGCCAGGCGACGCTCGACCCAGCGGCCGCCTCCCAGGAAGAGCCCGGTCAGCAGGGCCAGGTCCAGCAGGACGATGAGGAGCTCGTTGTCGGCGCTGCGCACGGCGGCCAGGACGACGATGCCGACCGAGGCGATGAGGAGCACGGCTCGGCTGCGCCCCAGCCAGAGCCCGAGGGCGACGATGAAGAAGACGAGGTCCAGGACCCAGAAGGTGAGGTGCCGGCCGTAGAGCAGGAGGTAGAGGCCCCAGAGCAGGCAGCCCAAGGCGGCCAGTCGGGCGCGCAGGCCGTCCCAGAAGCGGTCCTCGCGCACGAGCGACTGGTTCCAGAAGACCAGGGCGGCCAGGAGGGCGGCGCAGGCGGATTTGAAGGCGCAGGACTCCGGACAGCTCAGCATCCCCGGGTAGACGACGAGGCCCAGCGCGGTCGTGAAGGCCAGCAGGCTCAGCACCGCGTCGCGCCAGGGCCCGGCGGCCTCGCGGCGGCCCCAGGGCGTGAGCGCGCCGAACACCCACTGGTAGGAGAGGAAGGCGGCCAGCGAGGGGAGGATCCAGTGCCGGTGCAGGAGGTCCCGCGTGACGAGGCCTGCGCAGAGGCCCGCGAAGGCCCCGTTGAACGCCGTGACGGCCGCGAAAGGGAGGAAACGCATGGCGCCAAGTCTATCACATCGCGGGCACGCCTCCCTTCAGCTATACTCTCCACGCATGTCGAGCTCCAAGATCCCTCCCCGGTCGGTCGGCAGCGAGGACGACTGGCCGGACTTCGAGGCCTTCACCCGCCGCAAGGCGGCGAACAAGCCCGTCCTGAACCGCGCGAAGGTCCTGCCGCCGGAGGAAGGCAACGGCACCGTCACGGAGCTCTTCCCGAACCAGAGCGCCGTCCTCCTCGATGGGAAGGCCGCTCCGTCGCTGTGCGGCTACCGCATGTCCACGCTCGCCTTCGGCTCCGCGGTGCGGGAGCGCTCTCCGGTCTGCGTCGGCGACCGCGTCCTCGTCGAGGCGGGGGTCATCACGGGCCGCTGCGAGCGCCGCAACCGCCTCCTGCGCCCCGCCCCGGACGCCAGCGACCTGACCCTCCACGTCCTGGCCTCCAACCTCGACGCGCTGGTGGTCGTCGCCTCGGCCTGCGAGCCGGGCTTCAACGGCGGCATCGTCGACCGCTTCCTCGTGGCGGCGTCGGCCCAGAAGATCCCGGCGATACTCTGCGTCAACAAGGCCGACCTCCTGGCGCCCGGCGAGGAGCGGCCCTGGGCCCATTACGTCCGCGCGGGGGTCGCGCTCGTGGAGGCCAGCGCCCGCGACGGACGCGGCACGGGGGACCTGGCGGCGCTCGTGCGCGGGAAGGTCTCCGCGTTCTGCGGGAACTCCGGGGTCGGGAAGACCTCGCTGCTGCGCCGGCTCCTGAACGACGAGGACTACGGCCGGACGACCGCGGTCAACGAGCGCAGCGGGATGGGCCGCCACACGACCTCCGGCGCGGTCATGCTCGCCGGCCCGGAGTCGTCGAGCTTCGTCGACACTCCCGGCGTCATGAACTTCGGCCTCTACGACGTCGCCGCCGACGGTCTGCTCCCGCATTTCCCCGAACTCCAGGCGGCGGCGGCCTCCTGCCCGGCCGGCTGCGCGCACGAGGACGAGTCGGGCTGCCGCCTGCGCGCGCTGCCGCGGCACGAGAGCTTCCGGGCCATCCGCCGCTCGCTCGCGCGGGGACGGACCGGAGAGAACCTCCCGTAGACCTCCGCGGTCCCGTTGGAACGGACCTGGAGACCCCCGCGTGGACCAGGCCGGAGGACTCATGTGCGAGGAGAGCTTCGCGGCTATCATGGACAAGACGCAGAGATTCTCGCAGGAGGCCGCTGGATGCCGGCGTCGTTCGACCGCAGGAGACCGCTCGCAGCCGCCTTTCTTACGTGCGCCGCGCTGTTCCTGGCCGCGGCCGGGCCGTGTTCCGCCCAGCAGCAGGTCGGCGCGGCCCTCCTGCGCGGCGCCGCGGGCGCGACGCCGACCTTCTCCGTGAGGACCGTCCGCTTCGACGTCCCGGCGGTCGGCTCGCTCGGGGCGGGGCAGGCGTTCTCCGTGACCGCGCTGCCGACGCTGAAGAGCGGACCGGGACTCATCCTCTCCGCGGGGGCCGCATCCATGGAGACCGCTCTTCCGAAACCTGCGGCGTCCGCTCTTCTCCTCCCAGGCGCCCAGCCGGCCGTCGGCGCCGCTTTCTCCGCCGCAGCGAAGGGTCTGAGCGCTGCGGAGGCCTCTTTCGCGGAAGTCTCCGTCGTCCATTCCGGCGCCCTTGCGGCCGACGTCCGCCGCGTGAACCTCCGCTTCGCCGAACTGAAGGCGGCGTTCGGGAGGCGGTCGGTGGAGGACGTGGACGCGGGCGCCGCCGACGGAGCGCTCGTGTCCCCTGTCCGGCTCTCCCGGCCCGCGGTCCCGTCGGCGAAGCCCGCGCTCTCCGCGGGGCTTCCCATCCCCGCCGTGCCCGAACCGAAGGGACTGCTGGCGAAGCTGGCGGCCCTCTTCACCAAGCTTTTCTTCCCACCGGTGCTCTGCTCGGCCTGCCTGCTCGCCCTGCACGTGCGCTATGACGGCAAGGACCTCGTGCCCGACGAGCGGCTCCTGAAGCTCTTCGCAAAGGGCCGCGTCATCGTCATCTGTCCGGAGATGGAGGGGGGGCTGCCCATCCCCCGAGAGCCGGCGAACGTCGTCGGGGGGACCGGCGCCGACGTGCTCGACGGCCGCGCCCGCGTGCTGACCGCTTCCGGCCGCGACGTCACCGACGCGTTCGTGCGCGGGGCGCAGATCGCCCTCGCGAAGGCGAAGGCCGCGGGCTGCCGGGCGGCGTACATGAAGACCCGCTCGCCCTCCTGCGGGGACGGCCTCGGCGTGACCGCCGCGCTGCTCGCGCGCAACGGCATCCGGATCCTTCCCATCGACGCTCCGCGAGCCTGAACGCAAGGTCGGGTATAATACCGACCACCATGAGATCCCCCATCCTCAGGACGGCCGCGTTCCTCCTCGCGCTTTGCACCGCTCCCGCGCGGGCCGCGCAGACGCCGGAGCCCTTCATCCCCGAGGACTTCGCCTCCGCGACGGCCCGCGAGCTCTCTGTCCGCTTCCCCGAGCCCGAGCGCGCGCGCCTGGCCGTCGGCGTGAGGCAGGCGGCCGCGTTCTGGCGGGCGGAGGACGGAAGCCGTGAGGAGTTCAAGGCGTTCTGCGCCGGGCACTTCGCGACGGGCGCGGACCTCGACGCGCTCTTCGAGCGCTTCGAGACGAAATCCGAGCTCATCGAGGGGCATTTCGACGCCCTGCAGCGGGAGCTCGCGCGCGAGCAGGACGAGGATCTCGGCCCACTGCTCCCGATCGACAAGCTCTTCGGCGCTCTGGCCCCCGCCGCCCACGTCGAGGAGGACCTCTTCGAGGGGAAGGTCTCCTTCGCCGCCCTCCTCAACTTCCCGGTCCGCACGCTCGAGGACTGCCTGCGCGAAGGTCCGAAGTGGTCGCGCCGGCAGTGGGCCGAGGCGCGGCTCTCCCAATCGTTCATCGCGCGCGTGCCGGCCGAGGTGAACCAGGCGGCCTCCCGGGCGCAGACCCGGGCGCAGGACTATGTCGACGGCTACAACATCCGCCTCGACCGCGTCGTCGGGAAGGACGGCAAGCCCCTCTTCCGCGAGGGCCTGCGGCTCATCTCCCACTGGGGCCTGCGCGACGAACTGCGCTCGCTCTACGCGGCTCCCGCCGCGAACCTCGGCCTTCAGCGGACGATCTACCGCGTCATGCGCCGCATCATCGCGCAGGAGATCCCGCGCGTCGTCGTAGACAACCCCAAGGTCCTCTGGGACCCGGAGGCGAACACGGTCGACGGCGTCCCCGCCGAGCGGGAGCCGGACCTGCGCTACGCGAACTGGCTCGAGGTCTTCAAGGCGATGCGCCGCTACGATCCCTATTACCCGGCCTTCCCCAGCCACATGGCGCGGAACTTCGGCCTCGAGGTCCAGATCCCGGAGGCGGACGTCGAGACCCTCTTCCGGCAGGTCCTGGAGTCCGACGCCGGGACGAAGACCGCCGCGCTCATCCGCAGGCGCCTGGGCCGGCGGCTCGAGCCCTTCGACATCTGGTACGACGGCTTCAAGGCGCGCGGCGTCGTCTCCCAGGTCGAGCTCGACCGCCTGGCCGCCGCGAAGTATCCCGACCTGGAGGCCTTCCAGAAGGGCCTTCCGGACATCCTGGTCCGCCTGGGCTTCGACAACGCCGCCGCGGAGTTCATCGCGGCCCGCATCGAGGCCGACCCCGCCCGGGGGGCGGGGCACGCGCGCGAGCCGCGCATGAGGACGGAAAAGGCCCATCTGCGCACGCGGGTGCCCAAGGGGGGGATGGACTATCAGGGCTTCAACACCGCCATGCACGAGCTGGGCCACTGCGTCGAGGAGGTCCTGAGCCTCTACAAGATCGACCATACGCTGCTGCACGGCGTGCCGAACAACGCTTTCACGGAGGATTTCGCCTTCCTCTTCCAGGCCCGGGACCTCGAGCTGCTCGGCGTGGGGGGGAAGGACGAGAAGGCGGAGGCGCTCCGGGACCTCGACGACTTCTGGTCGGCGCGCGAGATCGCCGGCGTGGCGCTCGTCGACATGGCCGCCTGGCGCTGGCTCTACGCGCATCCGGACGCCTCTCCCGCGGAGTTCCGGGAGGCCGTGCTCGCCGGCGCCCGCGAGACCTGGAACCGCTACTACGCCCCGCTCTTCGGAGAGAAGGACAGCACGGTCCTCGCGGTGTATTCGCACATGATCTCCTACCCGCTCTACCTCCCGAACTACCCGCTCGGACACGTCGTGGCGGCCCAGCTGCGGGACTACTTCCGCTCCCATCCTATCGGGGCCGAGATGGAGCGCATGTGCCGGCTCGGCCGGCTGACCCCGAGGGCCTGGATGACGGCGGCCGTCGGTTCGGACGTGTCGGCCGAGCCGCTGCTGCGCGGGGCCAGGGAGGCCCTCCGGAAGCTGTAAAACGCCTCAAGGGGCCCCTAATTTTGTAAAAAGGGTCGATGAGAGCTCTTACGTTCCTGGCGAGCCGCTTCGTCGCGGGCGAGACGGCCGAAGAGGCCGCTGACGCGGTCAAGAAGCTCAACGCCCGCGGCATCAAGGCCACGCTCGACTGCCTCGGCGAGGAGTGCCGCTCCCCCGAGGGGGCGCGCGAGGCGCGCGAGGAGGTCTTCAAGCTCCTGCGCCTCATCGACGAACGCAAGCTCGACTCCAACGTGAGCGTGAAGCTCACCCAGCTCGGCTTCAACCTCGACCGCAAGACCGCCGCGGAGCACCTGGCGCTCATCCTCGAGGAAGCCGGGCGCCGGAACAACTTCGTCCGGGTGGACATGGAGGGCTCGGCCTACACCCAGGACACCCTCGATTGCTTCCGCGAGGCCTTCAAGACCCATAAGAACGTCGGCATCGTCATCCAGGCGATGCTCCGGCGCAGCAAGACGGACGTGTCGGACCTCCTCAAGGCCGGCGCGAGCGTGCGCCTCTGCAAGGGCGCCTACAAGGAGCCCGCGGGACTCGCCTTCCCGACCAAGGAGGAGATCTGCGCGAGCTTCGACGAGCTGGCGAAGCTCCTCCTCTCCTCCGGCGGTCGGCACGCGATCGCGACCCACGACGACGACCGCATCGAGGCGGCGCTCCGCCACGCGGCGGAGAAGAGCATCGGGAAGGACCGCTTCGAGTTCCAGATGCTCTATGGTCTGCGCTCGAAGCGCTGGACGGAGCTCGTCGAGCTGGGCTGCACGGTGCGGGTCTATGTGCCCTACGGCACGCACTGGTTCCCCTACTTCTACCGGCGCCTGCGGGAGCGCAAGGAGAACGTCCTCTTCGTGCTGCGCAACCTCTTCGCATGAGCCGCTTCCGGCGCCTCCTCCTGGCGTTCCTCGCCGCCGCGCCGTTCCTGCTGGCGGGGACGGCCCACGCCGACCCCTACGCCGCCCTCGCGAAGGGCCTGACGAAGAAGCTCGGGTCCGACGCCGGCAAGAAGGCCGCGGTCGTCCCCTTCGCGTGGACCGACGGCCGCCCCGGCGAAGGGGGGACGGTGGTCGCCGCCGCCCTGCAGACGGCGCTGGTGGGGCGCGGCCTCGTCATCGTCGAGCGCGCCCAGCTCGAGAAGCTCCTCGAGGAGCTCCATCTCCAGAAGACCGGGGCGGTCGGCACGGACTCCGCGATGACGCTCGGGCGCATGGCCGGCGCCGAGCTCCTCGTGACCGGGACCCTCACGCAGTCGGGCCGCAAGGTCGAGGTCAACGCCCGGCTCATCCGCGTCGAGAGCGGCGAGGTCGTGCGTGCGGCCAAGGAGAAGGTCGAGAAGACCTGGCGCGACGGGGCGCCCGAGCCCGCGTCGGCCGCCGGCGGCCCGCCGGCCGCGCCGCCCCTGCGCTTCTCGCTGAGCACCGCGACGGTGGCGGGGACGACGCGCGTCGTCGACGGCCGCAGGCTCGCCTTCCGCTACGCCGACCTCGGCCAGCGTCCCGCCATCCGCATCACCGACTTCACCGAGGACCGCCCCGAGTTCGTCGAGGTCCCCTTCGACTACCACCCGGGCAGCAACTTCTACAAGGCCGACGAGCCCGAGGACTTCCGCCTCTCCGGGAGCCGCTATCGGCTCTGGGCCGACGCCTTCGGCAAGCTCCACGTCGCTCCCCGAAGGGGACTTCTCGGAGAGACCGTCGCCGAGCAGGAGTACGTCATGCTCCTCGACGACGTCTTCAAGGCCTGGCTCGAGGACGTCTCGGCGCGCAGCCGCGAGCTCAAGACCGTGGGCATCCCGGGCGTGGACGGCCGCCGCCTGCGCGCCTACTTCGAGCAGCTCCCCGCGCAGGGCCTGCGGGTCTCCCTGCTCGCCGCGGAGATCCTGCGCGACGGGGCCGAACGCCTCGTCTACAAGCCGCTCGACGTCGTCACGCTCAAGGGACGCAGCGGCCGCGCCGTCGACAGCCGCCTGCTCTATTCCGGCCGCGAGGCCTGGCGCTTCCACTTCGACGCCGACGCCCGCGAGGTTTCCGCCGAGGAGGTCCGATGAAGACCAAGCTCCCGCCGCAGACTCCGACGCCCGTCCGCCACCCGTCGCTCGCTTTCCTCGACGAGGAGCTGCGGACCCTCGAACGCGAGGGCCGCCGCATCCGCCTGCGCGTGCTCCAGGGCGCCCAGGAGCCCGTCTCCGTCATCGACGGCAAGCGCGTCGTGAACCTGACCTCGAACAACTACCTCAACCTCACCGTCCACCCGAAGCTCAAGCGCGCGGCCCAGGAGGCGATCAAGACGCACGGGGTGGGCACCGCGGCGGTCCGGACCATCATCGGGACCATGGACCTCAACGTCAAGCTCGAGGAACGCCTGGCGCGCTTCAAGGGGACGGAGGCGGCGCTCGTCTTCCAGTCGGGCTTCACGACGAACACGGCGTGCTGCCAGAGCCTCATGTCGAGCGAGGAGGACCTGCTGATCTCCGACGCGCTCAACCACGCCTCCATCATCGACGGGGGCCGCCTCGCGAAGTCCGCCCGGCAGATCTATCCGCACAAGGACATGAAGGCGCTGACGGCCATCCTCGAGTCCCCGGAGGCGCGCAAGGCGCGCCGCAAGATGATCGTCACCGACGGCGTCTTCTCGATGGACGGGGACCTCGCGCCCCTGCCGGAGATCGTCGAGCTCGCCGAGCGCTACGAAGCCATCGTCATGGTCGACGACGCCCACGCCAGCGGCGTCATGGGCAAGAACGGCCGCGGCACGCCCGACCACTTCGGGCTCACCGACCGGGTCCCCGTCCAGATCGGCACCCTCTCCAAGGCGATCGCCTCCATCGGCGGCTACGTCGCATCGAGCGCCTCCCTGCGCGACTATCTCGTCTCCACGGCGCGCCCCTTCCTCTTCTCGAGCTCGCATCCCCCGTCGGTCACCGCGACCTGCATCGCGGCGCTCGACGTCCTCGAGGGCGAGCCGCAGCTCATCGAGAAGCTCTGGAAGAACGCCAGATTCTTCAAGGACGGCCTCCAGGCGCTCGGCTTCGACACCGGCGTCAGCGAGACCCCCATCACTCCCGTCATCGTCGGAGACACCGCCAAGGCGCAGGCCTTCAGCGCGCGCCTTTTCGACGAGGGGGTCTTCGCCCTCGCCATCGGATTTCCCACCGTCGCGAAGGGCAAGGAGCGCCTGCGCACCATCGTCAGCGCCGGCCACAGCCAGAGCGACCTTGAGACGGCGCTCGAGAAGTTCGGGAAGGTGGGACGGGAGCTCGGGCTCGTGCGCTAGAGCCCTCGCTCCCCCTCACCCCCAAGGCCCCCTCTCCCATGGGATGGGAGAGGGGGCCCTTCATGATGAAGCCGCCCCTTGGAAGAGGGGCGGCTTCATCGTCGCGGAGATGAAGCGGGGACTCCCAGGCTATCGTTCGAGGGCTTCGAGTTCCCGGCGGACGGCGGCGGACTCAGGCCAATCGCGGGGGGCGCTCCGCAGGGCGGCGCGGAGGTCGACGGCGGCCCCCTGCGGGTCGCCCGCCAGCCGCCGGGCGCGCGCGCGCGCCGCGAGTGCGCTCGGGAGGAAGGAACGGTCCTGCTCCCGCAGGATCGGGGCTCCCTCCGCCGTTCGCACGGCCTGAGTGCAGCGCTCCAGCGACTCCTGGCGGCGGCCGGCGCGCGTGAGCGCGGCGCAGAGGTTGAGGTGGGCTTCCATGCTGCGGGGTTCGGCCCGGAGGGCCGCGCTGAAGGCCGTCTCGGCCGCACGGGCGTCCCCGGAGCGCAGGAGGCGCACTCCCTCGTCGGAGAGCGCCTTGGCGCTGCGCCGCGCGGCCGCGGCACGCTCAGGCCGGGGCGTCAGCCCGTAGGCGCGGGCGAGCGCGAGGAGCTCCGCGCCGCGGTCCTGCCGCATATCAGGTCCGGCGATGAGCGTCTCGAAGGCGTCTTCGGCCTCCTTGCGGCGGCCGATGGCGGCCAGGATGAGCGCCCGCTGGGCCTGCGTCGCGCGCGCGCCCGGATCGAGGCGGAGGGCCTCGTCGGTGAGGCGAAGGGCGGCGGGAAGGGCTCTCTGTCGGCGGCGGAGTTCTCCGAGATGGCGCAGGAGCGCGAGTCGGAGACGGTCGGCGTCCTCGCGCAGTCCCCGGACGAAGAAGTTCTCTTCAAGGGCTCCCTCCAGGCCGGCGCGGGAGGAGGCGGCGCGCTCGAGCCTCTCGCGGTCGAGCGCGTCGGAGCGGCGGAGGTAGGCGAGGGCGGCCTCGTCGATGTCCCCGTCGCCGCCGCCCCGGGCGGTCTGGAGGACACGCAGCGCGTTGAGGAGGAGGCGGCGCGCCGTCGCGGGGGCGGGCGGCGCGGGGCCGGCGGGGAGCGCGGGGGGGCGGACGGGCGCGGCGCGGCCCGCGCAGGCGGCCAGCGCGCCCAGGACGGCCTCGTCGACGGCGGGGGTCCGGCTCGGCAGCCAGTGGACCCCGTCGCTGAAGCTCCGGGCGTCGGGCGCGCTCGCGAAGAGGGACTCGAGGTCCGCGAGGCAGGCGCCTTCCTCGCGGGCGACGCGGCGAAGAGCCTCGTTCATGCGCGGGGTCGCCCGGCCGGCGGAAGGGTCCCACTCGACGGCTCGGCGGTAGTGCTCCGCCGCCGGGGCGGACTCACCGAGCCGCTCGAGGAGGCGGGCGAGCGCGTAGTGGGCATGGGCGTCGAGGGGGTCGTGCCGCAGGAGCGTTTCGAGAAGGCCGCGCGCCGTCCGGAGTTCCCCGCGTTCGGCCGCCGCGCGGGCGGCGAAGTGCCCGGCGGAGGCCGGATAGGGGGGGGAGGAGGGCGGGACGTCTCGGAGGTCGACGGGGAGCGTGCAGAAGGCCAGGCGGACCCCTGCGCGGCGGGCCGCGCGCGCCATGCGGCGCAGGTTCCGTTCGTGACGCTCGAGGCGCATCGCATGGCGGACGGCCCGCGCATCGGAGAACAGGGAGCGCAGGCGCTCCTCGGCCTCCCGCAGTCCGCGTCGCAGGCGCGCGCGCAGACCCGGGCAGTCGTCGGCGACCCCCTCGTTGTTCCCGCTCAGGACGACGATCTCGGCGGGGCCGTAGCGCGCGACCTCCCGCACGACCCGGAGGATGCGCTCGGAGTCGTAGCCGCCCATGCCGCAGTTGACGCCTTCGACACCCGGCCCCTCCGGCACGAGGCGTTCGGCCGCGCGGACCAGCGGGTCCCTGCCGTCGTCGTCGACGGCGGAGAGGAGCCCGGCGGCCGATTCGCCGGCCACGAAGATGCGGCGTCGTCCGTCCCTGTTGGGGACGCGGAAGACCGGGGCGGCGCTCCCGCGCCTCTTCGGGACCATGAGGACGCTCCCGTCGGGCTGGGGCTCTGCCGCGAAGAAGGGGGCATAGGGCTCCGAGCAGATGTAGGAGCGCAGCCCGTCGTCTCCCGCGCGGGCGTACGCGGCGGGGGGCAGGAGGAGCAGGAAGAGGAGCGTTCTCACTGCGCGGGATTATAACCTTATCAAGGGCGCTCGGCACCGCCCTCGAATGGGGAGGTGGGGGAGATGCGGCGCACGATTCGGGGAGAACGAGAGCCCATCGATAGGCGCAAAGAAGGGGCCCTCCGACGATGGTCGGAGGGCCCCTTGTCCAGACAGGCCTTGGAACTTATGCGGCCACAGCGGCAGCTTTCGGCGACTGGGCGCAGGCGAAGGGTGAGGAGAATTCCGCGGCCTTTCCGAGCTCCGCCTCGATCTCGAGGAGGCGATTGAACTTGCAGATGCGCTCGCTGCGGCAGGCGGAGCCGGTCTTGATCTGCCCGCCGTGCATGGCGACCGAGAAGTCCGCCATGAAGGCGTCCTCGGTCTCGCCCGAACGGTGGGAGATGACGTAGCTCCAGCCCGCCTTGCGGCAGAGCTCGATGGTCTCGACGGTCTCGGTCACGGTGCCGATCTGGTTGAGCTTGATGAGCACGGCGTTGGCGGCCTTCTCCGCGATGCCGCGGCGGACGAACTTGGAGTTCGTCACGAAGAGGTCGTCGCCGACGATCTGGACCTTCGAGCCGAGGCCGGCGGTCATCTCGGTGAAGCCCTTCCAGTCGTTCTCGTTGAGGCCGTCCTCGATGGAGAGGATCGGGTACTTGGCGCACCAGGACTTCCACATCGCGTTCATCTGTGCCGTGGTCTTCTTCCCCTGCCCGGACTTGGCGAGGTTGTAGGCGCCGTCCTCGAAGAAGGAGCTGGCGGCCGGGTCGAGCGCGATGACGATGTCCTTGCCGGGCTTGTAGCCGGCCGCGGCGATGGCCTCGAGGATGACGTCGAGCGCCTCTTCGTTGCTCTTGAGGTCCGGCGCGAAGCCGCCCTCGTCGCCCACGCCGACGGCGTAGCCCTTCTTCTTGAGGATGCCCTTGAGGGCGTGGAAGGTCTCCGCGCCGTAGCGCAGGGCCTCCGCGAAGCAGGGGGCGCCGACGGGCATGACCATGAACTCCTGGAGGTCGACGGAGTTCTCGGCGTGCTTGCCGCCGTTGAGGATGTTCATCATCGGCACCGGCAGGCGCTTGGCGCAGGCCCCGCCCAGGTAGGCGTAGAGGGGGACCTTCGCGGTCTCGGAGGCGGCGCGGGCGACGGCCATGGAGACGCCGAGGAGCGCGTTGGCGCCGAGCTTGGCCTTCGTCGGGGTGCCGTCGAGCTCGATCATCAGGCGGTCGATCTGCGCCTGCTGGAAGGGGTCGAGCCCGAGGAGCTTCGGGGCGATGAGCTTGTTGACGTTGGCGACGGCTTTGAGCGTGCCCTTCCCGCCGTAGCGCTTCTTGTCGCCGTCGCGCAGCTCGACGGCCTCGTTCTCTCCGGTCGAGGCGCCCGAGGGCACCGAGGCGGAGACGCGGACGCCGTTGTCGAGGCCGACGAAGACGCGGACGGTGGGGTTGCCGCGGGAATCGAGGATCTCCATCGCGGACACGCTCGTGATCTTGCTCATCAAAACCTCCAGGGGGGGTGTTGCGTCGGGGTTATTCTAGCGAATTCCGCCGCATCGGCAAAGGACCGATGCGGCGGACGCTCCGAGTCTTCTCTCAGCGGGCGGCGCTGTCGACGGGATGCTCGCCGGCGATGCGGACCCCCGAGGGGACCCCGGCCGCCGGGACCGGCAGGATCCTCATCGAGACGCCCGGGACGCCGGAACCCGTCTGCAGACCGGTCTTGCGGTCGAAGGCGACCGGCTTGCCGCCGGCGCCGTGCTCGGCGTAGACCCTCGTCCGCGTGACCTTCGCCACTCGGACCGGCTCATAGCTCGAGTAGCCGACGCCCTGGACCTCGATCATCGCGGGGGCGTCGGCTTTGAGCTCCCAGGCCGGCGCCGGAGGCGCTTCCGCCTTCTTCTCGGCGGGCGGCGCGTTGTGCTTGCGGATGCGGTTCATCACGTTCTTGAGGAACTTCGCGAACGCGAGGCGCCCCCAGTCGGTGATGGCCGGCACGTAGGTCGCGGTCGGGAAGATGAACGCGACATCCAGCTTGGAGACCTTCTCCGGGGTCCCGCCGACGCCGTAGGGCAGGGGCAGTTCGGGCCATGCGGAGCGGGGCAGGGCGTCGTAGAGGAGGACCTGGGTGTCCTTCGTGAGGTTCTGCAGCGTGGGCGTCTGGCCGGTCTTGAAGTCCACGACGCGCAGCTCGAGGCCTTCCGGGGTCCGCCGCGCCAGGACGAGGTCGAAGACGTAGCGCAGGACGTCCCGGTAGTAGAGCATCCCGCCGCGGCTCTTCTTCGCCCGGCCGAGGACCGCGAAGTTCGGGAGCTCGGTCCCCACGACGATGGGATACTGCGCGAGCTGGTCCGCCAGCTGCGCGTGCATGTTCCGCAGCCGGGTCTTCGTCACCTGCAGGTAGTCCGCCATCGAGCTGCCGGGCTCGTCGAGGATGTTGCCGACGCGCTCGCGGTCCTCGTGCTGCCAGGTCTTCACCGCCCGCTCGACGACGGCCTCGGCCGGCGGGAGGGCTCCGGTGTTGCGGTAGATCCACACCGCCCAGTTGAAGGACGAGTGGATCACGTGGCCCATCAGCATGTACACGTTCCCGCGGGAGCCGCCGGAGTCCTTGTAGCCCTGCAGGAAGGCGGAGATCTTCGACGCCGAGGCGGCGAGGTCTCCCGGCACGTTCTGACGGTAGTCCCCCAGCATCGCGGCCAGGGACGTCTCGATGAGCGCGGCCCCTTCCAGGGCCGGGGCGTGCTCCGAGGGCTGAACGGCGCCCCGCGTCGCGGCCAGGAGCTCCGCGTCGCGGCTGACGACGAGGAGGTCGCTCGCGTTGACGTAGGTCCCCTCGCTCTCCCGCAGGGCGTCGAGGACCTCCGGGACGGCTCCCGCAAGCGAGCGCGGGCGCAGGACCAGCGTCGTCTTCCCCTCGCGCTCGGAGTACGCGAACGACCAGGCGCCGGCGTCGACGCCGAGCCGGCCGAGCGCCGCGCGGAGGTCCCTCGTGAAGTCGGCGGCGAGGGCGCCCGCGCGCAGGGCGAAGGAGGACTCCTTGCCGTGCAGGCTCAGGACCGAGGCGCCGAGCCGGCGCGCCGCGAGCTCGAGGAGGTCGAGTTCCGAGACGGAGAAGCGGCGCAGCGGCAGCTCCTGCGGGAACGCTCCTTTGAGGGTGCTCAGGGTGCTCCCGTCGTCGCTGAGGCTCAGGAGCTTATAGGTGACGAGGTCGTCGCGCTGTCGCGGCGTGAGAGCGCCCGTCAGGAGCTCCTTCACCGAGCCGGGGCCCTCCTGGGGGCGCTCGGAGACGAGGACGAAGTAGACGCCCGCCTTCATCAGCTTGCCGATGTCCTCGATGAGGTCGTAGGAGAGCGGAGCGGAGAGGAGGCGCAGGTCGAGGAAAACGACCTTGGGGAGTACGCGGGGCAGGGAGGAGAGGGACGCCGGGATCTCGAGCGGGGCGCGCAGGCGCGGAGTCAGGACGGGCTCGTCGCGGTTCTCGGGAAGGAGCTTCGCTTCCTGATAGGACATGAAGCGCAGGACGCGGACCTTGTCGGAGGAACTCAGCGCGCGGGGGGCGCCGCGCTTGCCGAAGCGCTGGTAGGCGGTGAGGTCCTCGAGGAGCTTCGCGCGCAGCTTCGCGGCCGTCCACTTCATGCGCCCCTTCTCGTTGAGCTCCTCGAGCATCGCCGCGGGATAGACGCCCTGGAAGTCCTCGCGCGCGAGCTTCCCGATCTCCACCGTCCGCGCGTCCATGACGCGGGTGGCGAACATCGTCTTTCCGCCCGTCATGATGCGCAGGATGCTGCCCGGCACGAAGCGCTCCCAGTACCATTGCGAGCCGGAGCCGTTGACGAGGCGGATGGAAGCGGTGAGCTCGGAGTCGGTCAGCGCTTTCTTCGCGTCGCGGCTGAAGCGCAGGTCGAAGGTCTCCGCGGGCTGCTCCGCGAACTCGGCGGGGAGCTCCGCGCTCCCGGCGGGCCGGGCGGACGCGCCGTCGAACAGGGCCGCCCCGTCGGCGGCGGGGTCGAGCAGGGTGAGCGTCTCCCCCGCACTTTGAGGCGCTTCCCCCTCGGAGGGGAGGCCGGGGTCGGAGGCGCCCGCGGAGGTCGCCGGCGCGGGACTCTCGGCGGACGAAGCCGCCGCGGCTTTCCGCTTCCCGCGGCGCGAGGCCGGCTTCGCGGCCGCGGCGGCCGGGACCGGCGAGACCGCCGCTTCGATGCGCGGCGGCGCCTTCGCGGCGTCGGCGCTCTGCGCCGGCTGGACGGCGGGCAGGACCCCGGCCGCGGGCAGTAGGCCCAGGTCCGGCGCGGGGTTCTCGAGGATCGTGCCCGGCACGAGCGGAGCCGTCAACGGGACCGCGGCCGAGACTCCGGCCGCGGGGAGGACGGTCCCGGCGACCGGGACCGGCGTCGGCGCGACGAACGCCGCCGACCCCGGCTGTGCGAGGAGCGCGAGGACGAGCGCGAGCGCGACGGGGCGCGTCATTTCGCCTCCGCGTCCGGGGCGGGCTCGACGGCGTCCGCCGGCAGCGGCGTCGCCTGCTCCGCGGCCAGGTCCTCCGCGGTGGCCCGCTCCTCCTGCTCTTCGTAATGCTTCTGGTAGGCGGAGTCCGCCTCCATGCGCTCGATCGCCGCGGTCAGGCGCCGGACGATGGGCCCCTGGCTCTCCCGCCCTTCCTCGATGGTGAGGAATTCCTTCGGGTCGAACTCCCAGGTCCGGTGGCTCGAACGATACTCGAACTGCACTCGGAGCTTGCCCAGCAGGGGGCCGTCCGCCGCGCCGTGATGCCAGAGGCCGTCGGCGCCCTTGCGGCCGTGTCCCTTGAGGATGGCCAGCGCGAGGATCTCGGCGTAGGCCTCCTCTCCGTCGTCGGGCGTCTCCTTGCCGCTGCGGTAGGCGTAGGCGGTGAGGATGCGGCCCTCGTCGCTGTCGCGCCGCATGAGGCGGGGGATGCGCGTGTGGATGCGGTAGAGCTTCTTCGTGGAGGGGGACGAGAACTCCAGCGTGATGAGGCTCTTGCGGTCCGTCGAGAGGCTCACGAGGTTGTCGCGGATGTCGCGAGCGGCGGTGCCGTAGGCGGCGAATTCGCGCAGCCAGTAGTTCGTCAGGAAGCTCGTGGCGTAGTCGAGGTAGCCGCGGTTCGACTTCCAGCCCGCGGTCTTGAGCAGCGCGGCCATCGACTTCGAGACCGGCACGCCGTTCTCGAGGGGCCGCTTCCACATGTCGGCGAGCCGCGCCTGGACCTGGGCGAGGGACGCCAGGCGGTCCTGTCCGCGCCAGACGTTCTCGTAGATCTCGTTCATCAGCTGGTAGATGATCCCGCCGACGAACATGGTGAACTTCTGGTGCTGGCCCCGTCCTTCCGCGTCCGAGGCCACCCGCGCTCCGCCGCCCGAGGACGGGCGGTAGGCGCTGTGGGAGGGCTCCCAGTACTCGAGGTAGCCGCGCAGCTTGCCGAGCTTGAGCGAGACGGCGTCGAGCTGGCGGTCGCCGAGGACCGCGCCGAGGGTCTGCTCGACGTCCGCGCCCGAGCGCACGACCTGGATCTCGCTTCCCGTCGGGAAGGAGGAGGTGAACTTCGGGGAATTCATCGAGTCGGTGAGGATGAGGAGCTTCTCGGGATGCTCGCCGAGCTTCTCGTCCGGGAACTGCGCCGCGAGGGCCTGGAAGACCCGCGGGAGGGAGAAGCGCAGGGGCATCGAATGCGTGATCACTGCGCGGGGATCGCTCGGATGCGCGGCGACCTGATAGGGCAGGCCCGCGGCCTTGAGCGAGGCGTTGTACTTCTTAAGGAGCGCCTCGCGCAGCGGCGCGACCTTCTCCTCCGGCACCGAGGCCGGCAGCGAGACGACGTAGGAGAGGAGCTGCCCGTCGGACACCTGGCGGCTTTCCGCGAGGGCTTCCTTGAGGTGGAGGGGCTTGGCGAGGGAGGCCGTGATGCCGTGGAGGACGGAGTCTTCCTCGGCGCTGAAGCCCGAGAGATCCGCGATCCGGGGCGCGTCGGGGGGGAGGATCGGCTTGGGGTCCGCGGCGCGGCCGTGCAGGGCGACCTTCCCGCCGTTGTAGCTGACGACGATGACGGGGTTCTCGCGCCCGGCCTTCATGCGGCCGAGGAGGATCTCCTCGGCGGAATCGGGACCTTTCTGGGGGCGCCAGGTGAGGAAGACGACGTGCGCGCCGGCGTCGACGATCTTCTGCAGATACGCGACGACCGCGTCGGGCGCCGGTCCGGTGAACACGTCCTGGAGGAAGACGACGCGCGGATAGAGCGTCGAGAGCCGGGCGCGGGGCGCCGGGTCCGAGGGCAGGTCGGCCGAGACCGCCGTGCCGAGGTCCTGCGCCGCTCCGCCCTCGACGGCCCCGTCGAAGACCTCCGCGGAGAGGCGGGCGTCGACGCCCGGCTTCCCGTCCTGCGGCAGGGCCGTGAACGCCGCGGCCGCCTGCATCGCGGGGAGCACGCCGTCCTTGACGGTCGCGGCGGGGACGAAGGCCGCCCGGAAGGCGTCGGGCAGGTGCAGCGTCGCCGCCCGCACGATCGTCTCGAGGCGGGCGGAGGGCGCCTTCGCCGCGACGTTCAGCGCGCCGGGCTGGAGGGGGAGGACCGGCGGCGTCAGCGCCGGCAGACCCATCCCTAAGGAAGGGGAAAAGGGGTCGATCCTGAGCGTCGAGGCGGCCGCGGAGGCGTTCAGTCCGGCGAGCGGCACCGCTCCGATGGACGCCGGAGCCGTGACGTTCTGCGCGAAAACGGTTTGAGAGAAGATGATACAGGACGACACGAGAACGGCGGTATCCAGACGGATGCTGCGCAGGCATGAACGCATGGTGCGACCCCCTCGGCGTTAGGATCGTGCGGCTTGTGGAGGGTACAAAGGCCGGGGGGGAGGGAGATGGGCCCAATGTCCTGACGCGCTTTCAGGCTTTGGGCCTAATGCGACAGGGGGACCATGGTCTTCGGCGCGGGGAGGCGCTCGACGAGTGAACGGCCCGCGGCCGTCGAGCGTCGAAGCGCGTCGGCCGCGTCGGTCACTTCGGGACGAGCAGGAAGGACTTCACCCGGAAGGCGGGGTGATAGGAGCGCTTGGCCTTCTCGAGCCCCGGGTCTCCGAGGTCGCACTCCTTGTCGACGAACTCCATCCCGGGGAAGAGGAGGCGCGCGCACTCGCGGTCGAGGAACTGGTAGAGGCCCTTCACCTCGTCGGACGCCTTCTCGAAGACCAGCACCCCGGTGTCGGCGGTGAGCGGGGCGGAGACCCCGAAGCCGCGCACGCGGCCGTCGATCGCGACGAGGACGCCGCGCAGGCCGAGCGCGTCCCAGTGTTCGAAGGCCTGGCGGATGGAGCGGTCCTCGCACTCGAGCACCGCGTTCCAGCCCTTCTCGGGGCTCTCCGAGCGCCAATCCCTGAGCACCTCGGCGCAGCGTCCCGCGTTCAGCGCGGTGACTTCCTCGACCTTCACGCCGCCTTTCTCCATGTATTCGCGTTCGAACTGGCGCACGAGGTTGCGCTTCTTGGCGTAGGGCCGGCCGGCGAGCTCCGCGAGGTCCTCGCGGCGGTAGACGTAATCCGCGTACTCCGGCTGCTCGACGAGGTTGAAGTGGGACTCGACTTCCTCCCGGGTCCAGAGGTCCACGTAGCTCTGCGGCACATAACGGACCTCCGGGAAGCCGAGCGCGAGCGCCCGCTCGCGCAGCAGGCGCGGGGAGCGCTCCGGCTCGGGGCAGAGCGGGAGCAGGAGGTGGCGCTTCTTCGGGTCCTCGAGCGAGGCCTCGGCGAGGATGAGGGAGCCGCCCTCCTCCGCGTAGAGCGAGTCGTAGAGGCAGCCGCTCCACGCCGCGAGGGAGGGCAGCGCGTAGGTCGAGAGCGCGGGGACCCCGCGCACGAAGTAGGGGCGCAGGGCGGGCGCGTCGGCCGGCGTCATCTTCTTGAGGTTCATCGTTCCTTGAGCATCGGGTCGGCGTCCTTCATCCGGCGGAAGCCGAGCTTCTCGTAGAAGGGGCGCGAGCGGTCGGCGGCGATGAGGCCGACCCAGCGCAGGCCGTCGGAGCGCAGGCGGCGCTCGAGGCGGCGCACGAGCGCGGAGGCGATCCCGCGGCCGCGCCGTTCGGGCGTCACGAAGACGTCCTGGATGTAGGCGTCGTTCGCGCGGTCGCTCAGGGCGCGGCCCATCCCGACGAGACGGCCGCTCTCGACGGCGAGCATGTAGCAGTGGCTGCCCGCGACGATCCGGCGCAGCAGGGCGGGCGTGTCGCCCCGCTTCCACCATCCCGCGGCCTTATAGAGAACGACCAATTCCGCGAGGCGTGAGGATGAGAGACGTTTGACGAAGAGGTAGTGGATGACAGAGGCGGCGACCTTCCGGCCCTCCCTCCCCTGCGGGGGAGGGCCGGGAGGGGGGAAATGTCGGTTTGAGGGAGTTCTCCCTCTCCCCTGCCCCTTCCCCGAGGGGAAGGGAGTTAAGGAAGGGTTGGTCTTCACTTGATCAACCTTCTCTTCATTCGCCACATAGCATACCCGCACACCAGCGGCGTCAGGACCAGCAGGTAGAGCGCGCTGGAGAGGAGTCCGGCGTTCAGAAGGCCCGTCGTCGACGCGCGCATGAGGTCGGCGACGTGGGTGAGCGGGAGAAGGCGCGAGAGGGCGCGCAGCCAGAGCGGCATGCCGTCGAGGGGGAAGAAAGTCCCGCTGAAGAGGAACATCGGGTTGATGAAGAGGAAGGTGGGCAGGTTCAGGTTGTCGATGTAGGGGGAGACGGCGGCGAAGAGGAGCCCGAAGCCGGCGAACATCAGCCCGGAGACGAGGGCCACGGGGAGCACGAGGAGGGCGTGGGGCCACGCCGTCAGGCCGAAGCAGGCGGAGACGACGAGGACCGCGAGGCCGCCGAAGACCCCCTTCGTCGCGCCCCAGAGCAGTTCGCCGGCGAGGATGTCCTCGATGAGCAGCGGGGTGCAGAGCGTCGCCTCGAAGGTCTTCTGATAGCGCATGCGCACGAAGGAGCCGTACATGCACTCGAAGATGGCGTGGAACATCGTGCCCACGGCGATCATCCCGGGGGCGAGGTAGGTCAGGTACTCGAAGGAGCGTCCCTGATACTGGATGTGCTGGACGTAGACGCCGAGACCGAAGCCGAAGGCGAAGATGTAGAGCAGGGGCTCGATGAGCGGGGGGAGGACGTTCGTCTTCCAGGTGAGGCGGCTGACGTCGTAGTTGCGGCGCCAGACATGGAGGCAGCGGCGGCTGACGAGTCCCGGGTTCATTCGCGCAGCGCCTTCCCCGTGAGCTTGAGGAAGACGTCCTCCAGCGTGCCGATCCCTCCGACGTGCTTGGAGATGAGCCCGCAGGGGTCGCCGGCCTCGAGGACCCGTCCGGCGTCGATGATGATGAGGCGGTCGCAGAGGAGCGCGGCCTCCTCCATGTAGTGCGTCGTGAGGAGGATGCTCGAGCCCGCGGCCTTCATCGCCCGGACCTCGTCCCAGATCTGGTGCTTGGACTGGGGGTCGAGCCCGGTGGTCGGCTCGTCGAGGACCACGAGCTCGGGGCGGTTGACGAGGGTCCGGGCGACGAGGAGGCGCCGGCGCAGGCCGCCGGAGAGGTCGTCGACGCAGGCGTCGGCCTTGTCCTCGAGGCGGAAGCGCGCGATGAGCTCCTTCGCGCGCGCGAGCGCCTCTCCCTGGGGGATGTCGAAGTAGCGCGCGTAGACGGTGAGGTTCTGCGTGAGCGTGAAGTCGGTGTCGAGGTTGCTCTCCTGCGGGCAGACCCCGAGCCGCGCCTTGATCTCGCGCGGATGCGACCGCGCGTCGAGGCCGAAGATGCGCAGGTCCCCGCCGCTGAGGGGGAGCGTGCAGGTGAGCATCCCGACCGTGCTCGTCTTGCCGGCGCCGTTGGGGCCGAGGAGGCCGAAGCACTCTCCGGGGCGGATCTCGAAGTCGATGCCGGCCACGGCGGTGAAGTCGCCGTAGCGCTTGACGAGTCCCTGGGCCGAGACGATGGGTTCCATCGAGGGGCCCCTATCATATCAACTTCTTCCGTGGTCTTTTCCGCTTGACTCCGCGTGCTTGAAAACATATATACTTGGTATATATGATGATAGAGAAGGTCGCGGGAGCGCTCGATGCGAAGGGGGTCGAGTTCGCCGTCGTCGGCGGCTACGCCGTCGCCCTGCACGGGGCGCTGCGCGGCACGCTGGACCTGGACCTCCTCCTGCGCTTGCGCCGCAAGGACTTCGAGGACGCGGAAGCCGCGCTCGCGGGCATCGGGTTCCTCCCCCGGCTGCCCGCGAGCGCGGCCGAAGTCCTCGCCTTCCGCGAGGAGCTCGTGCGGCGGCGGGGCGTACACTCCTGGGGCTTCCACCGTCCCGACGAGCCCGGCGCCCTCGTCGACATCGTGCTGACCGACGACCTCGCCGGCAAGCGGGTGCGGCGGCTGCGGGCGGGACGGCTCAGCCTCCCGATCGTGGAGAAGGACGAACTCATCCGGATGAAAGAAGCGGCCGGCCGTCCTCAGGACCTCGAGGACGTCCGCGCGCTCAGAGGGATACGAGCATGAGCATCATGGACGCCTGGATGGACGACAAGAAGAGGATGACGGAGGAGGACGCGGGCTCGGCCGCCTTGCGTCGGGCCGCCAGCGAAGAGCGCCGCCGCGTGCGGCCCGCCGCGGTCCCCACCTCCTTCGGGCGCGTGACCCGCGGGTGAGCGGGCTCCACGTCTTCACCGCGGAGTACCTCGCGCGCTCGCGCAGGATGAGCGCGGAGAGCGTGCTCCGCTATCTCGAGGACTACCGCCGCCTGCACGGCGGGGCCCATCCGAGCCGGCTCATCAGCATGAAGGTCCCCGAGCCGCTGCTCTCCGCGTTCAAGGAGAAGGCCGGCCTCCACGGGGTGCCGTACCAGTCGCAGATCAAAGCCCTCATGAGAGAGTGGCTTTAAACGTGTATCCAGGTGCCTGCTACCGAGGCACACTTTTAAATGATGTATAGGGGGCAAAGATGAGGCAATGCGAGGCCGTGACTCAGCCGTCCACCTACGCCGCGCCGCATCGCTGCCTGAAAAGGCACGGGCTCATCCGGGTGGGAGAACAGACCTTGTGCGCGCATCACCGCCAGGTCGCGGGCTTCCGGGGCCCCGACGACGCGGCTAGAGGCCGTTGAGCCCTCAGTAACGCACGCTGTAGAGGTAGCTGGCCTTCGGGAAGCGCGCGAGCCGCTCGCGGACCTCGCGCATGCGTACCTTCGCCGCGTCGGGGCCCGTGACGAAGCGCCCGACGAGGTCCCTCGCTTCCGCCGCGTTCCCGGCGGCCTTCAGCCGTCCGACCTTCGCGAGCAGGGTCTCCACCGCCGCCGGCATCTTCTCGTAGACGATCCTGAAGCGCGAGACCCCGTCGGCGCCGGGGCTCCAGACGAGCGCGCCGGCCTCCTGGAAGCTCCCGATCTGGATCGCGGCGAGCTGGGCGTAGGGCTTGGCGGAACCGGTCGGCGTGAACATCCCTTCCTGGACGTGCCCGAAGGCCCAGAGCAGCTCTTCCGTATAGATCTCGCGCAGGCGCCGCTCGTCGATGAGCCCTCTGGCCCGCAGGAAGTCCGCGTACCAGAGCGCCGCGGTCTCGGCCTTGAGCTCTTCGAGCACGGCCTCCAGCTCCCCGCCGAAGACCTCGGCGGGGGTCTTCCCGTCGATGCGTGCGTTCGAGTCCGGCCCGAGGTTGTGGGAGGCCTCATGGAGGATGGTGTCGAGGAGCTCGGGTTCACGGTCGTCGCTGAGGATCGCGAGGGTCGCTTCGTCGACGAGCTCCGCGCCCTTCTCCCTGCGGATGCGCCGGGAATCCGCGTCGGTCCCGATGTTCGTCATGACGACCGTCCGACGCCGCCCTTCCGAGGCCACCGTCCCCCAGTTGGGCAGGGACTGCCCGAGGATGGCGCCCAGCGCGGTGCGGGAGTCTCCCGCGTTGAGGACGACCTCGATGAACTCCGGCAGGGCGAAGCCGGCCTTGCGGGCTTTGTACGGCGGGCCGACGAGCTTCGCGAGCGCGTCCTCGAGCTCCTGTCGCAGGGGCAGGAGCCGCTCGCGCCAGGAGAGCGAGGAGGCGTCGATGCGCGCGAAGGAGAGGTGGAAGCCGGCCTTCTCCTGGCAGGCCTCGAACTCCGTCTCGTCGGGGGCGACGCGCAGGTACCAACGGCTGTTGCGTCCGTCCATGCGCGACCAGGCCTCGTCGGCGCCGGCCCAGTCGTCGGCCTCGAAGCCGCGGGCCGCCGCCAGCAGGTAGGCGGAGAGCGCGGCCTCGCCGCGGCCCTGGGTGCGGGCGGCGGCGCGCAGCTCCGCGGCGAGCGCGCGCATCGTCGGACCGTAGGCCGCGGTGAGGGGGAGGGAGACGAGCTTCCCGTCCTTTCGCCGGACCACCTTGAAGGGGTCGAGCAGGACTTTGGCGTCGGGCCGCGCCCGCAGCTCCGTGCAGAGGGCGGGGCCCTCGCTCAGGTCGGAGGGGTAGGCGTCGGAGCGATGCGGCGGGAAGCCGGGCAGGGCGCTGCAGAAGGGGTCGTGCTCGGTCTCCGGGGCCTCGCACCAGGGGCCGTGGGCGCGCTCGAAGAGGGCGCGGCTTTCGGGGTCCGTCGGGAGGGACGCCCGCAGCGCATGGGAGCCCTTCTGGCGCTCGTAGAGCTCGTCGACGAGCCGGGCGGCGGCGGCCATGCGTTCGACGAGGGCGCGGTCTTCCCTCGAGGCGTCGCGGAAGTCGGATGAAAGGAGCACGGGGCGCCCTTGCGCGAGTTCCGCGCGCACGGCCTCGCGGCGGCGCGCTTCGACGAGTCCGGCGTACGCCTCCTGGAAGGCGGGGGTGAAGCGTCCCTCCGCGACCCAGCGCTCGAGGCCGATCCCGGAGCCCACCGGGGCGAGGTCCCCGGGACGCACGGCGGCGGTGTCGGTCGTGACGCCCGTCCAGAAGAGGGGGAGCCCCGCGTTCGCCGCCAGGCGGTTGAAGTCGGAGCGGGAGAGCTCGGGTGCCGCCCGGAGCGGGAGCGCAGCGAAAAGGAGAAGGGCGGCGAGGGTCGATGTCTTCATGGGGGCTATCATATAATTCCGGCATGACCTCCCGCCTCCTCCGCGCTCTGCGTCTTCTGCCCCTCCTGCTCCTGTTCTCCTCGGCGGCGCCCCTATGCGCCGCCGAGCAGGCCTATCACCGGCTCGTCCTCCTCGCCGACCCTCACCTCCCGGGCCGCAGCGGGGCGATGAAGGAGAAGGCGCGCGCCGATGTGAACGCCTGGGCGGACGTCGAGGGCGTGGCCGTGCTGGGGGACCTCTGCAACGGGGTCGGGACTCCGGAGGAGCTCGCGGCCGCGAAGGCCTACCTCGGGGGCTTTCAGGCGCCGGTCTACCCCGTCGGCGGCAACCACGACTACGCCTACGCGATGGTCGACGGGAAGATGGGCCGGGCCGGGGCGAGCGAGCGTACGGCCAACCTCGAGCGCTTCCGGGCGGCCTTCGGCCTCGACTCCGTCCGCTACACCCGCCGTCTCGGGGGCTGGCTCCTCGTCTTCCTGACCCCCGACGACCTCGAGACGAACTACAACGCCGCGCTCTCGAGCGGGAGCCTGGCCTGGCTGGAGGGGGAGCTCTCCCGCGCGAAGGACGCTCCGACCGCCGTCTTCTTCCATGCCCCGCTCAAGGGCACCCTGCGCACGAAGAACGCGGCCTCCGAGCGCGACGGCTTCGTCGCCCAGCCGCACGAGCGGATCCGGGCGATCCTCCGGAAGAACCCGCAGGTCGTCCTGTGGGCGTCCGGGCACGTCCATGTCGCGCCCGTGAACGCGCACTACGCGCACAAGGTGAACCTCTTCGACGGGCGCGTGCTGAACGTCCACACCCCCGACATGGACGGCCGCAGCTACCTCCGCGCCGGCGACAAGGAGACGACGACGCATGAGGACCTGTGGTCGAACTCCCTGTTCCTCTATCCGGACAAGGTCGTGGTGAAGACCTACGACCACCGCAAGGGCGTCTGGCTGGAGAAGCTCACCCGCGAAGTGAAGGCGAAGGCCGCCGCGGCCCGCTGAGTCCGCTCAGCGGCCGCCGCGGGAGAGGATGGCCTCGAGGGCCTGGGCCATCTCGGCGCCCGTCTGGTAGCGCGCGACCGGGTCCTTCGCGAGCGCGCGCTCCACGACGCCGAGCAGCACCGCCGGCAGGCCCGGGCGCAGGGCGGCGAGGTCCGGCGGGGGCTCCCCCGCGATCTGGAAGAGGATGGACTCCAGCGCCTCCCCGCCCTTCCAGGGCCGCTCTCCGGCGAGCAGCTCGTAGAGCGCGACCCCCAGCGCGAAGAGGTCCCCGCGGCCGTCCACCGGCCGGCCGGCGATGTGCTCCGGGCTCATGTAGTACGGGGTGCCGACCCAGCCGCCGCCCTCCTCCTCGAAGCCGGGACAGAGCGCGATGCCGAAGTCGGTCAGCCGCACGGAGCCGTCCTGCGCCAGGCGGACGATGTTCGCGGGCTTCACGTCGCGATGGATGACTCCGCGCCGGTGCGCGTGGTCGAGGGCCCGAGCGACGGCCGCGACGGCCGCGACGGCGTCGAGGACGGGCATGGGCGCCTCGGGCCGCACGCAGAGCGAGAGGTCCGCGCCCTCGAGGTACTCCATCGCGATGAAGGCGGCGGGGCCGTCCTCGCCGGCGTCGTAGATGCGCACGATGCCGGGATGGTCGAGCCGGCCGGCCGCCTCCGCCTCGCGGAAGAAGCGGCGCTTGAGCCGCGCGAGCGTCTCCGCGTCCCAGCGCGGGTCCAGGCGCATCGTCTTGAGCGCGACCGTCCGTCCGATGCGCTCGTCGAGGCCGTAGTAGACGCTGCCCATCGAGCCGCTCCCGATCTTGCGCAGTACCGCGTAGCGCCCGAAGCGGCGCAGGGGCTGGTCCTCCGGTGCGGGGGACTCCTGGGAGGGCGCGAGCTCGGGGGCGAAGCGCTTGAGCAGCTCCGCGAGCGCTCCCGCGGGCAGTTCGGGGGGAAGCACGGTCTCCACCGTGATGCGAACGCGGCCGGCGGCGCCGGCCGCCGGGGAGCTCGCCAGCTTCCTGAGGAAGTCCTCGAAGAGCACGCGCAGCCAGTCCACCTGCCGGCCGGGGACCTCCGAAGCCGGGCGCAGGCAGCGCTCGAGGGACTCGCGCAGACGGGCGGCGCTGAAGGGCTTGGGGAGGTAGTCGCGGGCTCCGTCCGCGACCGCGGCGAGCGCGTCGGCGAGGGCGGGCCGGGCGGTCATCACGAGCACCGCGGCCGAGGGCTGGGCGGCGCGCAGGACCGCGACCCAGGAGCGCCCCTCGCGCTCTCCCATGTGGTCGGTGAGCACGGCGTCGAAGGGGGCCGAACGCAGGAGGGCGAGGGCCCGCTCGGAGGTCGCCGCGACCGAGGCCCGGTAGCCGGAGAGCTGGAGCGCGGTGGCGCAGAAATCCAACTGCGACTCGTCGTCGTCGACGACGAGGATGTGCCGCTCTTCCGCCATGGTCCTCATAGGGTGGAAGACCGACGGGGGGGATTCAAGTACGGACGGATGTGACTTACGACGGAGGCCGGGGGGAGGGCTTGTAGCCGCGCAGGGGGCCGAGGGTCTTGCGCATGAGGTTCTCGGAGTGGCCGGCGACGACGAAATCCTTGAGCTCGCCCACGAAGGAGTAGCCGAGTTCCTCGTAGAGCTTCCGGGCCCCCGCGTTGAAGGAGGAGACGAGCAGGAAGACGTTCGGGACCTCGGAGAAGACCCGTTCCTCGGCGTAGGCGACGAGGGCGCGGCCCACGCCCCGGCCGCGCGCGTCGGCGCGCACGGCGACGCTCTGGATGTAGCCGACCAGCGAGCCCTTCATGTTCAGGGCGATGAGCCCGAGGACCTTCCCGTCGTCGACGGCGACATAGAGCTCTTTCCCGGAACCTTCCAGGGCCGCATAGCAGAAGGCGAGGTCGCGGCCGAGGGTGAGCCAGGGGTCCGTCGTCGCCATGATCTCGGCGCAGGCGCGTCGCTCCGCGTCGCCGCGGCAGAGGCGGATCTCAAAAGAGGGCTTCTCATTCTTCATTTAAATCGCTCTTCCCCATCCCCCCGGCGTCAGGCACCACAACTTATGCAACTTTCGGTGCCAGAGGGGAAATCCTTTATTTATATGGGTTTCTCATTTCCCGACGACCGGCAGGCTCATTATATAGCTCGAACAAGTTGCGAAAGTTGACGTCTGACCCCGGAAACTCAGTGGCGGTAGTGGCGCACGCCCGTGAAGAGCATCGCCAGGCCGTGCTCGTCGCAGAGGGCGACGGTGTCGCGGTCCTCGGGTGAGCCGCCGGGCTGGATGAGGGCGCTGATGCCGGCGGCGGCCGCTTCCTTCACATGGGCGGGCCCCAGGGGCCCGTCGGAGGCCAGGACCATCGGCAGCTCCGGGGCGACGATGGGGTGGCGCTCGGAGCTCTTGGCCAGCGCGAGCTTCACCGCGTCGCGGCGCGCGGTCTGTCCGCCGGCGATGCCGAGCGTGACCGGCCCGCGCGCGATGACCGCCGCATGGGTGAGGGTGTGCTTGGCGACCTTCCAGGCGAGGTCGAGCGCGGCCGCCTCGAGGTCGTTGGGCCGCCGGCGGGTCGCCGGGCGCCGCTCGGCCGGGCTCGTGAGGAGGTCCTTGTCCTGCACCAGCAGGCCGCCGGCGACGGACTTGAAGTCGATCTCCTCGGGGAAGAGGAGCAGCGAGGGGAGCGAGACCAGGCGCAGGTCCTTCTTGGGGCGCAGGAGCTCGAGGGCCTGGCGGCTGAAGTCGGGAGCGACGATGCACTCCAGGTGCTCGGAGGCGAGCGCCTTCGCCGCGTCCTCGTCGACGGGGCGGTTGAAGGCGGCCACGCCGCCGGTGCAGCCGGCCGGGTCCGCGCGGTAGGCGAGGCGGGCGGCCTCCCCGGGATGGTCGGCCGCCGCCACCCCGGCGGGGTTCGAGTGGCGCACGATGGCGCAGGCGGCGCGGTCCTGGAACTCTCCGACGATGTCGCAGGCGAGGTCCATGCCGAGGTAGTGGTTGAAGTTGGGCGCGCGGCCGTGCACGAGCGTCGCGGCGGTGAGCCCCCAGGGCCGCGCTCCGCTCAGCGTGTAGAGGGCGCCGCGCTGGTGCGGGTTCTCCCCGTAAGGGAAGTCCGCGGCCTTCTTCAAGGCGACGACCATCTCCTCGCCGAGGAGCTCGGCCCCGGTGCTCAGGAACTGCGCGATGGTCGAGTCGTAGTAGGAGACGGCGTAGAAGGCCTTGGCGGCCAGCGCGCGGCGCCGCTCGCGGCTCACCTCGCCCTCGCGCAGGGTCTCGAGGACTCCGGGATAATCCTTCGGGTCGCAGAGCGTCACGACGCGCGGGAAGTTGCGGGCGGCCGCGCGCAGGAGCGCGGAGCCGGCCACGTCGAGGAAGTCGAGGGCGTCCTCCTGCGGGAGGTTGCTCTTGAGGACCTCGGAGAGAGGATAGAGGTTCACCGCGACGAGGTCGAAGGCGGGGATGTCGTTCTGGTCGAGGTCGCGGACGTGCTTCGCGTCCTTCACGTCGGCCAGGATCCCGGCGAAGAGCTTGGGGTGGAGCAGGCGCACGCGGCCGCCGAGGAGCTCGGGGGCGCCGGTGAGCGCGGGGACCTCGGTGACGATGATCTCGGCCTGCTTGAGCGCGGAGGCGGTGCCGCCGGAGCTCACGATGCGGTAGCCCAGCTCGCAGAGGCCGAGGGCCAACTCCACAATCCCGGTCTGATCCGAGACGCTAAGGAGTGCCGTCTTCACAGTTTCCTCAACTCCCCTTCCTGCGGGAGGGGGTAGGGGGAGGGGGATCTTTGGTTCACACTCATGCGATGAGCTTCAAGAAAGCCGCCTCGTCCAACACCGTTACGCCGAGCGTCTCCGCCTTCTTCGCCTTCGAGCCCGGCTCGCGGCCGACGACGACGTAGGAGGTCTTCTTCGAAACCGAGGAGGAGGTCTTCGCGCCGAGGGCGCGGACCTTCTCCTCGGCGTCGGCGCGGGGCATGGCCTCGAGCTCCCCGGTGAAGACGAAGGTCTTGCCGGCGAGCGGGGCGTCGGCGCGCGGGGCCGTCTCCGGCTCCGTCATGTTCAGCCCGGCCTTTTCGAGGCGCTCGAGGAGCGCCCCGATGCCCTCCTGGCGGAAGAAGCCGGCCACGCTGTCGGCGATGATGGGGCCGATCTCGGGGACGGCGGTGAGCTCTTCGACGCCGGCCTTCCGCAGGGCGGCGAGGGTCTTGAAGTGGGCGGCCAGATCGCGGGCGGTCTTCTCGCCCACCTGGCGGATGCCGAGCGCGAAGAGCAGGCGCGAGAGCGGCTTCGCCTTCGCCTTCTCGAGCTCGGAGAGGAGGTTCTCGGCGCGCTTGTCCTTGAAGAGCTCGAGGGTGAGGAGCTCGTCCTTCTTGAGGGCGAAGAGCCCGGCGAAGTCCTTCACGAGACCCTTGGCCGTGAGCTGCTCGACGACCTGCTCGCCCAGGCCCTGCACGTCGAGGCCGTCGCGGGAGGCGAAGTGGAGCAGCGCGCGCTTGAGCTGCGCGGGGCAGGAGGGACTGATGCAGCGCCAGGCGACGAACTCCTCCTCCCGGACCACGGTGCCGCCGCAGACGGGACACTCCCGCGGCGGGCGGATGGGCTTCTCGCGGCCGGTGCGGCGCTCGGCGACGACCTTCACGACCTTGGGGATGACCTCTCCGGCGCGCTCGATGGTGACCGTGTCGCCGATGCGCGCGTCGAGGCGCTCGACCTCCTCGAAGTTGTGGAGGGTCGCCGAGGAGATGGTGACCCCGGCGAGGAAGACCGGGCGCAGGTCGGCCACCGGGGTGACGACGCCGGTGCGGCCCACCGAGTAGGTGACGCCCTCGATGGTCGTCGTGGCCTGGCGGCCGGGATACTTGAAGGCGACGGCCCAGCGGGGGCTGCGGGCGGTCATGCCGAGCACGGCCTGCTCGGCGCGCAGGTCCACCTTGGCGACGAGGCCGTCGACCTCGTAGGGGAGGTCGAACTGCTTCTCCTTGAAATCGTGGTAGAAGGCCACGACCTCGTCGATGTCCGCGCAGCGCCGGCGCACGGAGGGGACCGGGAAGCCGGCCTCGGCGCAGAAGTCGAGCCAGGCGGTGTGGGAGGCGGGGGGCTCGAAGCCCTCCACGCGGCCGAAGGAGTGGGCGAAGAAGCGCAGGCGGCGCGCGGCGGTGACCGCGGGGTCCTTCTGGCGCAGGGAGCCCGAGGCGCAGTTGCGCGGGTTCACGAAGGGCTCCTGGTCGTCCTTCTTGAGCCGCTCGTTGATGCGTTCGAAGTCCTTTTTCGCGAGGTAGACCTCGCCGCGCACCTCGAGGAGCTTCGGAGGCGTCTTCAGCGCGAGCGTCAGCGGGATGGCGCGGATGGTGCGGACGTTGGCGGTGACGTCCTCGCCGGTCTCTCCGTCGCCGCGGGTCGCCGCGCAGATGAGCCGGCCGTCCTCATAGACCAGCGCGCAGGAGAGCCCGTCGATCTTGGCTTCGAGCGCGTAGCCGGAGGGGGGGCGGCCGAGGCCCTTTCGCACGCGTTCGTCGAAGGCGCGGATGTCGGCCTCGTTGTAGGAGTTGTCGAGCGAGAGCATGGGGACGGCGTGGCGGATGGGCTTGAACTGCGCCGAGAGCCCGCCGCCCACGCGTCGGGTGGGGGAGTCGGGGCTCGCGAACTCGGGGTGCGCGGCCTCGAGGGCGCGCAGGCGTTCGAGGAGGCGGTCGAACTCCTCGTCGGAGACCGAGGGGTCCTCGAGCACGTAGTAGCGGCGCTCGTGTCCGCGGATCTCCTGACGGAGAGCCTCGATCTCCCTGCTCGCGTCCTTCATGGGGGGAATCTACCAAAATTCAACGCTCCCGGCCTCCGGCGGACGGGGGTTGACCGATGCCATTGACACTCCCCGGGAAGCTTCATAAGGTCGTGGCAGGCCGGGCTTTCGGCCATCGCCGCAAAAAGAGAGGTGGACGCAGATGTTGAAGAGTCTCCGCGTGCTGTTGACGCTGGCCCTGGTCGTCTCGGTGACCGCGGGCTGCTACGGACCGTTCAACCTGACGAAGAAGCTGCACAAGTGGAACGGCGAAGTGAGCCAGAACAAGTGGGCGGTCGAAGGGACCTTCCTCGGCCTGGCGATCCTCCCGGCCTACTTCGTCGCCACCATCGGCGACGCGATCATCTTCAACTCCGTCGAGTTCTGGACGGGGAAGAATCCGATCACCGCATCGACGAAGTCGATCCAGCAGGGCGATCAGCAGGTCGTGCTCAAGTACGACCGCGACAACGGCCGCCTGCGCGTGGACAACTTCATCGCTGGACGCCCGACCGGGACCCTCGTCTTCGAGAAGGGGGCGAACGGGATGGTGGCGCGCGACGGGCAGGGCAATGTGCTCATGAACGCCCGCACCGAAGGGGAATACATCATCCTCTCCGACGCGAGCGGAAAGGAGCTCTCCCGCCACAATCAAAAAGAGATCGAGGCGAAGCTCTAAGAGCCGCGTCCTCGAGAAACGGAGCCCCGGGCGGCTTGCCGCCCGGGGCTCTTCGTCTTCAGCGACGGTGCTCAGTTTGCGCGGCGGACCGTTTCGTAGGAAAAAGCAGGAAGGCAGATGGAGACGTATTCGGCGCCGTCCTTTTCCGGACTCGAATAGCGGACCCACTCGTCGGGCCCGAGCATGACGGCCTGCCCGCCCCGGACTTCATAGGTGCCTTTCTTCGTCTCGACCTTGAGCATGCCCTTCAGGACGATGGTGTACTCGGCGAAGCGCGGCTCCTGCGCCGGCTCCTCCCAGCCCGCGGGGCTGACCATGCGCGCCACGCTGATGGGGGTCGTCCCGGTGTTGACCCGGCCGATGTACTCCTCGATGATCTTCGGCTTGTTCCCCGCCGCCTCGACGACCGACGGCTTCTCGATGTATCGAGCCATGTCGCTCCCCCGCGCGCGGACCTCGGCGCCCGGATATCATAGCGCAAGGCGAGCCCCGTTGGGGAAGAGTCAGACCGGCCCGGTCGGCCTTTTCGCCCTGAAATATCAGCGATGCCGCGTGAAATAGCGTAATGTTAATTTGACATTTTGAATGCTATGATTGATTCCAGGTCGTGATATACAGGTCAGTCTACTCTATAGTTAGGCGTTCTATGCTCAAACTTTTCAGGTCGACCATCGCAGTTGCCCTCGTCGCTAGTCAATGCGGCTGCGCAGCGTTCATTCAAACCCAGCATGGGGTGCAGCTTGGAACCCTGGGAACTCCGGACCCCAATACAGGGATAAACGAATTCCCATATGGCAATAGCGACCTAATGTGGGTAAAAGATCCTCCTCTGACGATTAGATTGCTGCGCCCGGTAATCAGTGAAACGCTGTTTTTTAGCCCGGTCGTCCCGCTGCCTGTTATTCCTTGGCCGCCTGGAATTATTAGACGGACCATGGCGAAAAGTCGGGATAATAGTGAGGAGAATGTAGAAGCGATATTAACGTTTGCGCGAGTATGGAGACGAGGCCCTCCCGTCGAACTGGATGTCCGGCTCGATCCGAAGGATGTCTCGCTGAAAGTTGGGGAAGAAGAATATTTACCATCCACATTCACTTACATCGTCCGTCAAACAAAGCTGGTGCCATATGGGAACGGCGGATATACGTTTGGAGGACCGGTGCCTGACCCATATGCCAACGAATACGGCATGCGTGACGGCATCTTTAGTATCCACATAAGCAGCGAGTACGACCGAGCGACCGACATCCACTTAGTCTTTCCGCTCAAGTACAAGGAGCTCACAAATGCCACCCTTGAGATCAAGGCGCTCCAAACGTCGAGGGGTGAAAAGCGTGTGCCGCCAACGCTGTTAAAAAATGGAAGGAAACTCCTATTCTGCTACACCGTGCTTAACGACTAACGCTCGTATTATCCGATGATCAAGAACACGAAACGACGCCTAACATCCGATGGAGCCGCCCGCGCACGCGGGCGGAATCCGTAGTGCGCGGCGGCTCATCGAGGCGTTAAACATCCAATCAGCGTTTGATAAAGAGGCCCCCGGTCTGCGTTTAAGGCCGGGGGTTTTCCTTTTTC
Organism: Elusimicrobiota bacterium; assembly: GCA_041660925.1. Classification (NCBI taxonomy): domain Bacteria; kingdom Pseudomonadati; phylum Elusimicrobiota; species Elusimicrobiota bacterium. The sequence goes on along the minus strand of JBAZVI010000006.1, from coordinate 53,567 downwards.
TTCTATCCGTAGGCGGCGCGCCGCGCAATACCGCTCGCGCCGCCTACCAGACCTTGCCGCCGGCGCCAGGGGGTGGGGACGGCGTCCCCCGGGTGCGCCGCCGAGCGGCGTCGTTTCACTAGGAGCGCGCGGGCGGCCCGTTCCTCGGCCAGCGGGGCATGTCGGAGCCCCGAGGCACTTGTATCGACGAGGGGAGAGACCTGAGCGGCGGGCCGCGTCACGGCCCGACCGCGTCCCCGTCGGCCGGGGAGCGGGGCGAGCCCCGCGCGTCTCCTTAGGCTTTGCGACGGCGTTCCGCGCGCTTCTTCTCTTCTTCGGGGGTTTCGGGAGCCGTCGGCTTGGGGCGGGCGTCCTTCACCTTGTCGAGGATGCCGTTCAGAAAGCGCGCCGAGTCCTCGCCCGAATAGGACTTCGCGATCTCGAGCGCTTCGTCGATGATGACGCCGACCGGCGTGTCGGGATGATGCAGCAGCTCGAAGGACGCCATGCGCAGGAGGTTGCGGTCGACGCAGGCCATGCGGGCGATCTCCCAGTTGGCCGCGATCTTCTGGATGCGTTCATCGAGCTCCGTGCCGCGCAGGGCGGTGCCGACCGCGAGCGAGCGGGCGAAGAGGGTGTGCTTCTCGTCGAGGTCGCAGCCGACCTTGACGATGTCGAAGGCCTCGTCGGCCGGTACGTGGGCGCAGTCGGCGATGTAGAGCGCCTGCAGCGCGAGTTCGCGGGCTTGGCGTCGGCGTCCCATCAGCTCACCCCGGGGAAGACGGCCACTTTCAGCGGCGACTGCGCGTGCATCTTCGCGAAGTAGGACGGGACCTCGTCGAGGCGGATCTCCGAGGCGATGAAGCGCCGGGAGTCCACCTTGCGCTCCGTGAGCAGGTCGAGGGCCTGGCGGAAGTGCTTCGGCGTGTGATGGAAGACGCCGTGCAGCGAGATCTGGCCGTAGTGGATGCGGTGGGCGTCGATGGGGACCTTCGTGCCCTGCGCGCAGCCGCCGTAGAGGCAGACGCGGCCGCCGATCCTCACCATCGAGACCGCGGTGGTCCAGGTCTCGGCGCTGCCGACCGCTTCGAAGACGCAGTCGGGACCATGGCCGCCGGCGAAGTCGCGGGCGGCGGCGACGGGGTCCGTCTTGAGCGAACTCGCGACGCGGTCGGCGCCGGCCTCGAGCGCCCGCTCGAGCTTCGCGGGGGTCCGGCCGACGACGAGCACGCGGGCCCCGCGCGCCTTGAGCGCGCCGGTGAGCAGCATGGACATGATGCCGGAGCCGAGGATGGCGGCGTTCTCGCCGCCGCGCACGCCCATGACGTCGACGGCGTGGAGCGCGCAGGCGAGGGGCTCGCTCAAGGCGGCGGTCTTGAAATCGACCGAGTCGGCGAGGGGGTGGAGGTTGTGTCGGACGATGTGGGCCGGCACGAGGTTGTACTGCGCGTAGCCGCCGTTGTGGAGCTTGAGGTCCTCGCAGAGCTGGGGCTGGCCCTTGGCGCAGAAGAAGCAGCCCTCGCAGGGCGCCGAGTTCGCGGCGACGACGCGCTGCCCCGGCCGGACGCCGGTCACGCCGAGCCCGACGGCGACGACGGTGCCCGCGAACTCGTGGCCGAAGGGGGCGGGCCCGTCGCCGAGCAGGACCTTGTGCCCCTGCCGGTAGGCCTTGAAGTCGGTGCCGCAGGTCAGCGCGGCGCCCACCTTGAGCAGGACCTCCCCGGGCCCGGGCTTCGGGACGGGGACCTCCTCGAGATGGATGCTTTTGGGGCCGCGGAAGATGACGGCCTGCATGCGCGCGGGGGCGGTCATCGGGAGTCGCCCTGCGGCCGCAGGCGGAAGACGGCCTTGAGGATCTCGCGGGAGCGGAAGCGGCGCAGGGCCTCGTCGAACTCGTCGAGGCGGTAGCTCCAGCGCACGAAGGGACGCGCGTCGATCTTCTTCGCCGCGAGCAGGCGCAGGGCCTCGCGCAGGTCCCGGGGTTCCGCGGAGTAGCCGGTGAGCAGGGTGAGCTCTCGGTGGTAGACCTGGTTCATGTCCACGCGGGCGAAGGGGTCGGCGAGGGAGAAGCTCGCGAAGACGTTGACCGTCCCTCCGTCGCGCAGCCAGGAGAGGCACTCGCCGACGAGGGCGACGGGCCCGGCGGTGAACACCACGGAGTCTGCGCCGCGGCCGGCGCTCAGCTTCGCGACGGCGGCCTTCGCGGTCGGGCCCCAGCCGGGGAAGGCGCGGGGCACTCCCAGGGTGCGGGCGGTGCGGATGCGCGCGGGGTCGATCTCGAGGCCGACGACGCGCGCGCCCTTGAGCTGGAGGAGCCGGGACATGATGAGCCCGATGAAGCCGAGTCCGATGACGACGACGGTGTCGCCCTTCTGCGGGTTCAGCCGGCGCAGGTTGCGGACGGCGCAGGCGATGGGCTCGACCAAGGTCGCCTGGGCGAAGCCCACGCGCGGGGGGAGGCGCAGCATCGTGTGCTTCACGTGGCCGGCGGAGACGCGGACGAACTCGGCGAAGCCGCCGGGGTCGAGGTTCGTGCGCTTGAAGTCCCGGCACATGGAGACGCTGCCGCGGCGGCAGTAGTGGCACTCGTAGCAGGGGACGTGGTGGGCGACGACGACGCGGTCGCCGACCTTGAAGCCCCGGACGCCGCGACCGAGGGCGGCGACGCGGCCGGCGACCTCGTGGCCGAGGGGACCGGGCTTGGAATGGGCGCTGGGGTTGAGCTTGAGGAGGTCGGAGCCGCAGAGGCCGCAGACCTCGGTCGCGACGAGGGCTTCCCCGGCGCGGAGCGCGGGGACGGGGACGTCGGTGATGCGCGTGCGGCCGGAGGCCTCGCAGAGCAGGGCTTTCATGAAAGAACTGAGGATATTTTACTAAATCCGAAGCGCCGAAACCCCTCCGGGTCGCCCCGGACGCTCAGAGACCGAGGGGGGCGAGCATCTTCTTCAGCTTGGCGACGTCGCGGCCGGGGGCCCAGCCGTCGAGCTTGAGGACGAGCTTCCCGTCGCTGAGGACGTAGAGGAACGAGGAGGCCCATTCGTCGACCTGCGGCCAGTCCGCGGCGCGGTAGACATGATGGAGCGGCGTGTCGGGCCGCGCGCGGTTCCAGCGCGCCGACTCCTCGAGGAAGAGCTCCTCGTCGGGCGGGAGCAGGAGGAGGAGGCGTCCGTCGAAGGCCTTGCGCAGCCGCGCGTCGGCGGCGACGGTCTTGAGGGCCGCGCGCGTGAACTCGCAGTTGGGGCGCGCGACGAGGACGAAGCGCACGCCCGCGAGAGAGACGTTCTCGAGCGTGAGGGTCTTCCCGTCGACGCTGAAGGAGAGCACGCGGGCGCCGCCTTTCGCGAGCACGGGGGCCGGGAGGACGAGGGCGGGCACGCGGAGCGGGCGCTGGGGCGGACGGCGCGCCGCGAGAGCGGCGGCCTTCTCGAACATGCGCAGCGCGACGTAGCGGTCGATGAGCTCCTCGCTGTGCAGTCCCGGGATGCGTCCGCGCTTCTCCATCTCGCGGAAGAGGCGCTCGAGCTCGGGGAGGGGCTCGGCGCGGCGGGAGTAGGCGGCGGCTTCCTTGACGAGCCCGAAGACCTCCTCGAGGCAGAGCTGGGGGCACTCCCTCACGTCGCGCTCGCTGATGCGGCCGGCGAGCTCTCGGAAGTAGCGCTCGCTCAGGTACGCGGGGCGCGCGGAAGGCTCGAAGCCGGCGGGGTCCGCCAGGATGCTCTCCGCCCGCCCGCAGAGCGAGGCGGGGTCGAGCTTCGGGGGCTTCTTGGCCGCCGGCGGCGGCTGAGGCGGCTGGGGCTGCCCCTGCGCCGCGGCGAGCGCGGGCAGGAGGAGCAGGAGCAGGGCGGGAATCCTCGTCGCCATCCTCGTATGATAGTATAAGCCGTATGGCAACGACCACGGACACCGAGACGCTCAAGACGCTCGCCGAGCTCTTCCCCGAGGAGGGCTCCATCCCGCCGCTCTGGAAGGCCCCGCTCCTCGAGCAGAAGGAGTGGCTCGTCGACGGCGAGCTGCGCTCCTGGGACGGACCCTCGCAGGCCGTGCTCTCCCCGCTCTGCACCCGCACCGGCGCCGGGACGATGCAGAAGCGCATCGGCTCCTACCCCCTGCTCGGCGAGGCCGAGGCGCTCGAAGCGCTCGAGGCGGCGGTGCGCGCCTACGGCAACGGCCGGGGCGCCTGGCCGACGATGCGCGTGAGCGAGCGCATCCGCGCGGTGGGCGGTTTCCTATCGGCCATGAAGGAGCGCCGCGCCGAGGTCGTGCGCCTGCTCATGTGGGAGATCGGCAAGACCCGCGCCGATTCCGAGAAGGAGTTCGACCGCACCGTCGAGTACGTGCGCGACACGGTCGACGCCCTCAAGGACCTCGACCGCGTCTCCTCGCGCTTCGTCGTGCAGGGCGGCGTCATCGGGCAGATCCGCCGCGCGCCGCTGGGCGTCGTGCTCTGCATGGGCCCCTACAACTATCCCTTGAACGAGACCTTCACCACCCTCATCCCCGCCCTCATCATGGGGAACACCGTGCTCTTCAAGCCGCCCAAGTTCGGCGTGCTCCTGCACCGCCCGCTTCTCGAGGCCTTCCGCGACTGCTTCCCCAAGGGCGTCGTCAACGTGGTCTACGGCGAGGGCGCGCGCCTCGTCGGCCCGCTGATGGCCACGGGCAAGGTGAACGTCCTGGCCTTCATCGGCTCCTCGAAGGTCGCCAACCTCATCGAGAAGCAGCACCCCAAACTCAACCGCCTGCGCCGCGTGCTCGGGCTCGACGCGAAGAACGCCGGCATCGTCCTGCCCGACGCCGACCTCGACCTCGCCGTGCGCGAGTGCCTGCTGGGAGCGCTCTCCTACAACGGACAGCGCTGCACGGCGCTCAAGATCCTCTTCGTCCACCGCGCGGTCGCCGACGAGTTCCTACGGCGCTTCACCGCGGCGCTGGCCAAGCTCAAGGCCGGCATGCCCTGGGAGGAGGGGGTCTCCCTGACGCCCCTGCCCGAGGCGGGCAAGACCGAGTACCTCTCCGGGCTCGTGGAGGACGCCGTGGAGAAGGGCGCGCGCGTCGTCAACCCGGGCGGGGGGAGCTCTCACCGCACCTACTTCCATCCGGCCGTGCTCTTCCCGGTCTCCCCGGGGATGCGCGTCTGGAAGGAGGAGCAGTTCGGGCCCGTGGTCCCCGTCGTTCCCTTCGAGGACCTCGAGACCCCGGTGCGCTATGTCGAGGACTCCGACTTCGGCCAGCAGGTCAGCGTGTTCGGCACCGACCCCGAGCGCATCGCCGCGCTCGTCGACCCGCTCGTCAACCAGGTCTGCCGCGTGAACATCAACAGCCAGTGCCAGCGCGGTCCCGATGCCTTCCCGTTCACCGGCCGCAAGGACTCGGCCGAAGGGACGCTCTCCGTCACCGACGCCCTGCGCGCCTTCGCCATCCGCACGCTCGTCGCGGCCAAGGACGAGGAGATCAACCAGCGCCTGCTCACCGACATCGTGCGCGAGCGCCGCTCGAACTTCCTCTCGACCGACTTCATCTTCTAGGAGACGCCATGAGCAAGCTCGAAGTGAAGGTGCAGAAACTGAGCGCGGACGTGAAGACTCCCGCCTACGCCCACGACGGCGACGCCGGAGTGGACCTCTACTCGACCATCGATCATGCCCTGCCGCCCGGCGAGCGGGTACTCATCCCCACCGGGCTCAAGTTCGCCATCCCGCACGGCTACGAGGGGCAGGTCCGGCCCAAGTCCGGGCTCGCGCTCAAGCACGGCATCACGGTCCTCAACACCCCCGGCACGGTCGACGCGCCTTTCCGGGGAGAGGTCGGCATCGTCCTCATCAACCTCGACCCGCGCGAGTCCTACGAGATCCGCAAGGGCGAGAAGATCGCGCAGATGGTCTTCAACAAGGTGGAGTACGCCGCCTTCACCGAGGCCTCCGAGCTCTCCGCCACCACGAGAGGCGAAGGCGGCTACGGCAGCACCGGGAAACATTAGGATGGGCGGGGAGGCGATGACGCCGCACCGGCCGGCTTATCAGTCGCTGCGCTCGCTCGGCATCCTCCTCGTCATCGTCTCCGTGCTCTCCTTCAGCGCCGCCTTCCGGGAGGGGGCGATCATCGGCGCGGGGCTCTTCGTCGGCGGGGTCTCCGTCTGGCTCGCCGGTTTCGGCGCGAAGAAGGGCTGGAAGCGCTGCCCCGTCCTGCCCCTCTTCGCCGCCCTCGCCGCCTTCCTCCTGATGTTCGGCGGCTGCTTCGCCTCCCTTTCCTCGCACGCGCCCCTTCGTTGAACCCAAGCCTCTGGCTGTTCACGCTGCTCGCCGTTCTCCCCGTCCGGGAGGTCCGGGCCGTCGACGCTCCCCCGCTCGACGCCCGGCTCTTCGAGGCCGTCCGCGTCCATCTCCTCGAGCGCTCGTCGGTGTCGGTCGCCCGGGAGGCGCTCGCGTTTTTGGATTCCCACCCGACGCTGCGTCTGCGCGTGGACTGGACCCCGGACCCCGACGACGAGGAGACCTTCGCCTCCTGGGACCGGGAAGGCGACGCGGTCGTCCTCTCCTCGGCCGTCGTCGCCGGCTGCGGCGCGGTCTCCTCCTCCTCGACGCTTTCCCCGTCGGCGCTGCGGGACTGCGCCGTCCGCGTGGCGCCCTACGTCGTGCACGAGGCGGCCCACGCCGAGACGGCCGCCGGGCTCCCTTTCCGTGTCGCGGGCAACCTCGAGTCCGAGCTCATCGGCTGGGCGTACGAATGCGCGTTCATCCGCGCGGACCCCCGCGCGGGCGGCGCGGCGGCTCTTGCTGCGGGGCGCATCTGGATCGACGAGCTCATGCCGGCTTCCGAGCGGCTCAACGCCCTGGGAGAGCGCATCACCGGGCTTCGGAAGCGGCAGGACGAGCTGCGGGAAGCGGGGCGCGAGGAGGAGGCGGAGACGGCCTATCAGGAGCACGTGCGCCTCTACCGTCTGTGGGAGGGATTGCGCGACGAGGTCCTCTCCAGGGAAGGTCAGGCCGTGAAGCGGCTCGGGTCCCGGGACGAGGGCCTGCTCCAGCAGGCCGGAGCGCTCTACGCCTACACGAAGGGCTGCGGCAAGCTCGAACGCTACGTCGCCGCGCTCCATCCGGTCAAGCCGCGCCTCTTCGCGAAGCCCGCGGAGCTCGAGGAGCATGCGGCGGAACTGCGCCGACGCGCCGCGGTCCTGGAGGAAGCCTGCCCGCGCATCGACAAGTCCGACGAGCAGTACAAAGCCTGCCCCGTCCTGCTCGCCTCGATGAAGGAGCAGCTCGCGTTCTGGGACGACCCCGCCCGCGTCGAGCAGGCCCGCCGCCACTACCTCCGCCGCCTAGCCGCCGTCTGCCCCGCGTCGTTCACGCCCTAGCTCGACGGGACGCCGCCGGCGGGAGACATCAGCGGGGGCTCTTCGTTCCCCCGATGCCGAGGATCTCGGACAGGCGCCGGAGGGGGACGATGCGCAGGCGGACGGCCCGGTCGTTCTCTTGCCTCACTTCGAGCCATCGTTCGCAGGCTTGGTAGAGCATGAGCCCGGAGATGATCGCACCTCCCACTCCGAGGACCCATATCGCGACCGCGAAGGCGAAAGGCGCCAGCAGGGCTCCGAGCCCCACAAAGAGGGCGACCAGCGGCAGGGGGCCCATGAACTCGATGGTCGTATGACGGGCGGAGATGACGCTGCCGTCGGAGAGGCCGAAATACTCCAGGACCGCCTGAGCCCTGCGCGCGGCGTGGCGCGCGCTCCCGCCGAAGACCGAGCACGCCCATAATACGACGCGCGCATCCTGCGACAGTCTCCCCCGGATCGGAGCGAAGAGCTCGTCGAACTCATGCCCGACGAAGCGCGTGCGCGGCGAGCGGAGGGCGGCGTAAAAGCTCCCGATGTCCTGCAGATCGGAAGCGGAAACGAGCGCCCCGGCACCGGAGATCGCTCCTTTGGGGACGTCCGGCTCGTTGTCGGCCTCGAAGATGTCGTTGCCCCCATGCGAGAGGACGACGAGATGTCGTATGGACTCGCCCTCCCTCAACGCTGATGAGATGCCCTCCTTCGCGCTCTCGCGGTCGTAGGCCGTGATCGAAACCATCCTTCGATCCGGATACGCCTGCCTATACCTTCTGGCCAGACCCCAGGAGGCCATCGAGGGGAGCAGCGTCAGCGGGTCCTCCATGGAGAGGATCAGCACGACCTCCTTGGAGGGGGCGGCGATCCCTGCATCATCCGATGCTCGTGGAGGCGCAGCTCCGTCCGTCTCGACGAGGGAGGCGGAAACCTCGTCTGCGGGCTTCCCGCGCAGCCTCTGCGACAGTTCCACGAGGGCCCGCATCGTGGCGCCGGTCGCCGAGTGCTTTCGGTCGGGATCGTCGAGCGTCGGGTCCGGAGGCCCCTGCGCGGACTCGCCGGCGGCCGTGAGTGTGAGCCCAGGGACCGATGCGGAGGGGAGCTCGGAGGTCTTCAGGACGGGGGTGAGGGCATCCCGCTGCAGGGAGGCGTTCACGACGGCCTTCGCATGGGGGAGGGTCGCTGTGGTTGGGGTCGTCGCCGCGTTCGGCGCGTCGAGTTCTCCGCGGGCGGGCGCGTTCTGCACCGTCAGATGGACGGAGTCCGGTGAAAGCGGGACGATCCCCGTGAGCGGCTGTTCCAGATGGAGGGCGCCGCCGAGCGGCGTCCCGAGGAGGACGGTCTGCACCGGGATTCCCGCCGCCGCGCTCATGGCGCCGGCAGGGACAGGGGTCTTCACGGTCTGCGCGGAGGCCCCTCCCAGCGACGCCTGGAGGAGGACCGCGCTCAGCAGCAGTGCGACCCCCCGCGAAGGGAGGTTCCTGGTCGTCCGGGCACTCATGCACCGCGGCATATCCGGAGGATACCCGGGACGGCCCCTCCCCGCATGGAGCTTTGGGCATCGAGGGGAGGTCTTTCAGGTCTAGCGGCGGGAGTTCCCAAACGGGGGTGGGAAAAGAACCCCGGGTTGACATGTCCGCGACGGCGCCGTTCGCTTAATGAGAGGGGATAATCACAGCCATTCCGCGTCGGCCACAGTCACCGTTCACCATGTCGGTACTCGGGCCCTGCGGCTCACATGGGTCCAATGCCCCTGCGTGAATGCCCGATAGGCCCACCCGTGCGATTCCGACAATAGCTACAATCAAATGCGTACTTTGACCTTCGGGGGCACATGATTCATTTTCTGATTCGATTCCTTCTGCTCTCATTCGGGCTCTCGGTCTCCGCGGCCGAGGGGGAGAGTCCTGCCTACATCCCGCCGGAAGCCGAAGTCACCGCCTCCAGCGGCCCGGTCAAGCTGACGCTGCGCGTATACAAGAAGTCCTTCCCGGCGGCGGAAAAGCTTCGCTATCAGATCGAGATCAAGAACGTCGGGAAGCGGCCCATCAAATTCGACAGCAGATTCTTCCCTCATCCGAGCGACCCTGTAGACAGCCGTTTTGGTGTCTACCTCAAAGTCCTTGATCTCAAGGGTCGACCTGCCGGGACGGGGACATTGCCAGGGGAAGGCTGCGCTCCCGACCGCGGCCCGCTCATCGAATCCATCAAGATCCAATACACCAAGGAAGATTCGGATCACCTGAAGGCCAAACAGGCCGAGTTCAGGCGCGCAGGCCTGTCCGAGCATGTCGTCGATGCCCTGATGCTGAAGGAGAAGAACTATCTGGTGGAGAACTATCTGCCGCCCGCGCCGCCTGCACCGCAGATAAAAGAATATGAACTCCAGCCGGGTCAGAGCGTTACGACTCCTCCCTGGGTGTGCACCCGTTATGCCAGCAAAAGGGCTCCCGCCTCGAAGCCCATCGGCCAGTACGCCCAATATTGGGAGATGCCACGTCTTGAGTGGGGACCGGATTTCATCGTCAAGGCCGTTTACGGGGCGCACTCCAGTGACGAAGTGTTGAAGATTCTTCAAAAGGCAGGGGTCCAGCCGCATCCAGAAGACGTTTACGTGGAGACTCCTTCAGTGCGGATTCGTTTGAAATGAAGTTTCTTCTGCTTGCCGCGTTGGTGTACGGGGGGCCGTGCAGCGCGGCGCTTATCTTGGAGTTCGGCCGCAAACAGCCGGCTCCGTCACCATACAAAGAAGAATTCATTTCAGCCGCAAAAGAGGAATTGAGGAACGGGCGTGAGATTGATGCGAAGTATCAAGATCTCCTTAGTAAGGCGAAGAGGGCGAAAGATCTCGACGCCAAAGACTCCCTCGAGCAGCAAGCGATTACGTTCAGAGATTCTCGCGATGATGCTTTTACTCGTGCAGCCCTATGGATAATGAAAGCAAACAGCTTGGAACTTGATGATCCCGTACGTCAGGTCATCGTTCCCGGGCCGCATGAAGGGATTTCCTCGACTTGGAGAATCCTGGGGATGGAACGACACAAGGGTGGGGATGGCTCCCTGTATGAGCACTCGGTGGAGGCGCATCCGGCGCCTTCCGAGGGACTCGACAAATACCATGATAAGGCGCTCGGGCTGCTCAGCGGAGTTGCGAGCGGCATCGGCCTGAGCGGCTTGAGCGAATGGGCGGAGGGACACAAGACTCCGGGATCGGCGAGGTATCTGCGCTATTTCACCAGGGAGGAGTACAACGGAGTGACGTCTTATGACGGGCTGACGGTGATACATTCTGAGATGCTATTGGACGACGATTACGACCCTGACTCGCCGCATTTCCGGACGGACGTATTGGCGTCGTCAATCTATCATGAGCGGACGCATTTCGAAGACCGCACGCATACGGACGACTGTTCCGCGTCGATGATCGAATGCGAACGGCATGCGTACGGCATGGAGGTCACTCGGGCTGAGAATCTTGGGACGAAGTCGGACTATGTCGACTGGGCCCGGGAGCGCCAGAACAATACCCAAAAATACTACCCGCAGTTCGACTCGAATAAACTGACGTTCAGCCCCCCTCGAGGATCAGCACCCAGCGGGGGATATCCGAGAGGAGCTGGCGCGAATCAATAAGCGAGCCGACGCGTTGCGCGCTTCCGTCGACCAAAAGAGCGAAGAGATCCGAGAGAATGAGATCAGGAAGGCGAGGCAGTCTCGCCTCGTGAATCAGGAGGAGGCCGGACAAGAAGACTCCTCTGTATGGCGGCCTGATCCGCCCAAAGCTGCGACGATGCCGACGCAGCCGACGTTCCCGTCGTACTCGCCTCAGGCGGCCGCGCCCGCCATCCCCTATTGTGTCGGGACTCCTGAAGATCCGACGAAACTGGTCGAAGCGGCCATCAAGTGGTGCGCCAGTCCGCAGAGCGCCGGGACTTGGGACCCATTCCTTTCTTGCGTGACCAGATATTCCGCTGATGAAATCGTGCGGCAGACCGACCCGCTCGATGGCTGTTCGAAAGTTCTCGCCGCCGATCTCATGAAATGGAACAACGACACCCGCATGCGTCGCCCGACGGCGGAGACCCTGAAGAAGCGCATCGAGTCTCTGCCGGGGTCTTCGAGTCAGGGCCCGTCCGGCGGTGTTGAAGTGGAGCCCAAGGAACGCCCTAAGCGGCCTTGCCGCAAGGGCGTATGGAGCAAAGAGCCGTACGACCTCCCCGATTGCTGAGACCGAACTCGCTTTTGTAAAGGTTGCGCGCCCGAGTCTCGGGCGCGTTTCCTTTTTCTTCTATCCGTCGGCTACGCGCAGGTCGTTCTCCTCTCGCGTTGTCCCTGCGGCGCTAGGGCCCGCCGCAAGGGCGGCGCGCCGCGCAATACCGCTCGCGCCGCCTACCGGGAATCGGCCCCGGCGATGACGGGGTGGGGGGTGCCTCCCCCCAGCGACACTGCCGCAACTGCCGCCGCGTCCCGTTCGGGACTCGCATCGATCTGCTGGTTGTTCGAATCGCCGCCCGCATTCATCCGGGGTGAGGGAGCCGGCAGGAATCTTGCCTCCACCGGGGCATACCGGAGTCCCGCGGCACTCGTGTCGCCGCGGGATGAGGTCTGAGCGGTGCCGAGCGTCACGAGGCAACCGCGTCCACGAGGAGGCAAGATTCCTGCCGGCTTTGGTTTCTGGGGTGGGGGACGGATGAGACGTTACAGCGTGTAACCGAGTTCCCTGAGCGCCCCGGCATCTTTGCGCCAGTTCGCTCGAATCTTGATCCAGATCTCGAGGTCGGCTTTGCGGCCCGTGAAGGCTTCGATCTTCCGACGGCTCTCTTCGGTGAGCGTGCGGATCATCGCGCCCTTCTTCCCGAGCAGGATGGGTTTCTGCCCTGCACGCTCGACGTAGATGGTCGCGTTGATCTCGTCGGGCTTGCCCGGCCGCTCCTTGTAGCGCTCGATCTCGACGGCGCAGGCGTGGGGGACTTCCTCGTGCAGGTTCTCGAAGATGGTCTCGCGGATGAACTCGGTGGCGAAGAAGCGCTCCCAGCGGTCGGAGGCCTGGGTCTTGTCGTAGAAGGCGGGGGACTCGGGGAGCAGGGCGATGAGGTCGGCGCGCAGCGCGGCGACGCCCGTCGCCTTCATCGCGGAGACCGCGTGGACTTTCACCGGGTTGAGCGCCGCCCAGCCGGTCTTGGCCGCCTCGATCGCCGGGGCCTCGCGCAAGTCGCACTTGTTGACGACGAGGACGAGCGGCTTGTCGCCCCTCAGCGAGGAGCGCAGGGACTCGAGGTCCGCCGCGGCGGGGGGGGTGGGCTCGACGACGAGCACGATGACGTCGGCGTCGTCGCGCGCGGCCGAGCGGGCCATCTGGATGAGGGTCTTCTGGAGGCCGTCCTGGGCCTCGTCGAGCCAGCCGGGGGTGTCGAGGAGGCAGAGCTGGTAGTCGTTGCCGTTGATGATGCCGAGGAGCTTGTGACGCGTCGTCTGCGGCTTGGGGGAGACGATGGAGAGCTTCTGGCCGAGCAGGGCGTTGAGCAGGGTGGACTTGCCCGCGTTGGGGCGGCCGAGCAGGGCGACGAAGCCGGCGCGGTGGGGGGCGCTCACTTCGCGGTGAGGTAGATGAGGATGAGGTCGGCGACGAAGAGGCCCACGATGGCGGCCTCCAGGACGAGCATGCGCCGGTTGTTGATGTCGCTGATGACGATGTTATAGAGACTGTCGAGCGTGCGCAGCTTGCTCTCGACGGAGGCCTGCCAGTCCTTGATGTGGAAGCGCTCCGCGCAGGACATGTAGACGCGGGCGAGGTGCCAGTCGCCGAAGAACTTGGTGATGTTCGAGACCTCGTCGGACATCTTCTCAAGGTCGATGCGCATGCTGCGCAGGCGCTGGAGGATGTCCCCGGGGGCGCGCATGAGGGGGTTCTTCCGCGTGTATTCTTCGAGGTCGTCGTAGGCGCGGTCGACGGATTCCTCGAGGATGCGGTCGTAGACGCGGAACTCGGTGAGCTGGACGTTGGCCGTCTCGACGGGGTAGAGGAGGTCGTCGGGCTGGCCGTCGGGGTCGATGATGAGCGCGCTATTCCAGTCCACCACGAAGAGGTCCTTCGTGGTGTAGGAATGGGTGTGGCAGACGGTCTCCATGACCTCGGCCTCGCTGAGGCCCTCGAAATGGGATTCCTCGGTGAGGAGTCCGGCCGCTTCGCGCCGGTTGGCCCGCAGCCACTCCTGCGCGTCCTTGCTCGTGCCGAGCTCGAGCGAGTAGAGGCAGAACACCGTGTAGGCCTCGGGGTTCCCCTTGGTCGGCGAGGGGCGCAGGAGGTGGGGGCGGATGGAGTCGAGCACCTGCTCGGCGAAGCCGCCGGCCACGTCGTCGATGCTGCGCTCCCCCTCGAGCTTGAGGTCGTGGTAGGGGAGCAGGTCCTTGAGCGCGGGGACCTCGAAGTCGGCCCGGATGGAGATGGAGACGGCGCCGATGGAGTAGAGCTTGGCCTCGCGGTGCAGCGTCATCGGACCGCGCGCGGTCTGCACGATGATGGGATGCTCGGCGAGGACGAGCGGGCGGTGGAAGGGGACGTCGCGCGGGATGGTCTTGTCGGGCCGGACCTCGAGGAACTGCGCGCGCTGGGTGATGAGCTCGCGGACCTTCGGGAGGTCGATCTCGTACGCCACGTCGTAGGCGTACATGTACACCACTTGCCCTTTCATGGCCTCGAGCATACCAATTTAGGGTCCGAGAATCCCTGGGGGGATTCTCGGACCGTCAAAATAAGCTATTGCCGGCGTCCGGAGGCCTTTGGTGAAACGAGGACCGTTTTATGAAAGCATCTCGGGCGCCTGTAACAGCTTATCTTACCCCCCGGCGGGGATTCCCTCCGGGAATACCCGCCCTGCTTGACGCGGCATGGGAGGAGGATTAGAATCATCCCATGAGAACGCCGAGTCCCCGCATCCTCTTTTACCTTTTCACCGCCCTCCTCGCCGCCTGCTCCCACGCCCCGCCCGCCGCCCCGGTCGTCCCGACCCGTGCCTACGGCTCCCCGGCGCTGCTCAAGGAGCTCGACGCGCTCCTGACCCGGCCCTACTCCGACACCCAGACCGTCGATGTGTACTATGCGACGAGCCGCGCCCCGCTCGGCGACCTCTCCGAGTGCGGGGACGCCGCCTTCGGCATCGAGCATTCCAAGGAGACGTCCTTCGGCGTCTGCGGGATCAACGTCCCGAAGCATCACAAGGTCGGCGGCTTCGAACTCGCCGACGGGCCGCGGGCGGACCCGCACCGCTACTACCGGGCGGTGTCCCAGACCTCCTTCGACGAGAAGGGCCTGCTCGAAGCGCTTCGTGCGGCACCTCCCGGAGACGTCCTCGTCTTCGTGCACGGCTTCAACGTGAAGTTCCAGGAGGCCGTCTTCCGCGCGGCGCAGATCGCCTACGACCTCAAGTTCCAAGGGCCGGTCCTGCTCTTCTCCTGGCCGGCCGGATCGGGGGACGGCGCGCTCGAAGGGCGCATGGTCAACATCACCTATCAGAACAACCGGGCCAACGCGGCGAAATCCCAGCCGCAGGCGGCCGCCTTCTTCCGCCTCCTCGCCGAGAGCGGGCGCAAGGCCCACGTCGTCGTGCACTCCATGGGGCATCAGGTCGTGCTTCCGGCGCTCGCGCAGGCGGCCCCCGCCCTCACGGGGCGCGGGGTCGTCGGCGAGCTCATCCTCAACGCGCCGGACTTCCCCGTCCAGGACTTCAAGCGCCTGTCCCCGCGCTTCAAGCCGCTGGCCGACCGCGTCACGGTCTACTGCTCCTATAACGACAACGCCATCGCGGCTTCCGAGAGCTACAACAAGGGGCGGCGCATGGGCGCCTGCGAGCGCGAGCCGGGCGTCGACGTCGTCAACGTGGGGGAGATCGACGCCCCCGCGCTCGGCGTGGGGGGGCTGGGCCACGGCTACTACGCCTCGCGGCCCATCCTGACCGACATCCTCCAGACCCTCTTCGGCATCGCGGCCGAGAAGCGGCTCTTCATCCGGCGAAGCGAGCCCAACACTCCGGAAGATTTTTATCTGCGGCCTTAGCACTTCGCCCGGGAATCCGCGCTGAGGATCCCCGGACCCCTCCGCCTTGAACGCGGGGGGCGTTTAATGAGAGAATGCGCCCAGACGGTCCTCACAGGAGGCTGACATGTTCGGGTTGTCCCCCATCGTCATCATCGTCGCGGTCCTCATCTTCACGTCCATCAAGATCCTCAACGAGTACGAGCGCGGAGTCATCTTCACGCTCGGCCGCTTCTCCGGG
Organism: Elusimicrobiota bacterium; assembly: GCA_041660925.1. NCBI lineage: Bacteria > Pseudomonadati > Elusimicrobiota > Elusimicrobiota bacterium. Next base: position 37,991 of record JBAZVI010000006.1, on the reverse strand, counting down.
ATCAAGGGACCCGGCCTCATCTTCGTCATCCCCGGCATCCAGGCGATGACCCGCATCAGCCTCCGGACCGTCGTGCTCGACGTCCCGCCGCAGGACATCATCACCCGCGACAACGTCTCGGTGAAGGTCAACGCGGTGGTCTACTACCGCGTCATCGACGCCGGCAACGCGGTGCTCCAGGTCGAGAACTACTACTACGCGACGAGCCAGCTCGCCCAGACGACCCTGCGCGGCGTGCTCGGCAAGATGGAGATGGACGACCTCCTCTCCAACCGCGACAAGATCAACGTCGAGCTCCAGCGCATCCTCGACACCCACACCGAGCCTTGGGGCGTGAAGATCGCGAACGTCGAGGTCAAGAACGTCGACCTCCCGCAGGAGATGCAGCGCGCCATGGCCAAGCAGGCCGAGGCCGAGCGCGAGCGCCGCGCGAAGATCATCCACGCCGAGGGCGAGCAGCAGGCCGCCGAGAAGCTGGCCCAGGCCTCGGAGATCATGAGCCGCAGCCCGGCGACGCTCCAGCTGCGCTACCTGCAGACGCTCACCGAGATCGCGGCGGACAAGAACTCGACGGTCATCTTCCCGCTGCCGATGGACCTCATCACGGCGTTCATGAAGAAGCTCGCCTGACCCGCACGCTTGACTGAACGAGATCCGGGACGAAGGAGCCCGTCCGCGCGCGGACCACGTCCGACGCCGGGGCTCTACGTCCATGTCCCGTTCTGCTCCATCAAGTGCTTCTACTGCGACTTCACGGCCTTCTCCGGCCAGAGGTCGCAGGTCGGCCGCTACCTGAGCGCGCTCGAGCGCGAGGCGAAGGTCCGCCCCGGCCCGCGTCCCGAGACCCTCTACGTGGGCGGGGGGACGCCGAGCGAGCTGCCCGTCGAGGCCCTCGCCGAGCTCTTCGGCATCCTCTCCCGCCGCTACGGCCGTCTCGAGGACCTGCGCGAGGTCACCGTCGAGACGAGCCCCGAGAGCCTCGACGCGGAGAAGCTCGACGTCCTGCGCCGCGCCGGCGTGAGCCGGCTGAGCATCGGCCTGCAGACCACCGAGGACCGCCTCCTCAAGGCCATCGGACGCAAGCACGGCTGGGAGGACTTCCGGAAGGTGTACGGGGACGCCGTGGCTCGCGGCTTCTCCCCGAACGTGGACCTCATGCTCGGCCTGCCCGGGCAGAGCCTTTCGGGAGCCCTCGGCAGCCTGCGCCAGCTCATCGACCTCGGCCCGGACCACCTCTCGGTCTACGCGCTGAAGGTCGAGGACCGCACCCTCTTCTCCCGGCGCAAGGTCGCCGTCGACGAGGACCTCTCCCGGGAGATGCTCGAGGCCGCCATCGAGACCCTGGCCAGGGCCGGCTACAGGCACTACGAGATCTCCAACTTCGCCCGGCCGGGCAAGGAGTCGGTCCACAACACGAACTACTGGCTCAACGGCTCCTACATCGGCCTGGGCTGCGGCGCCGCCGGCCACCTCGACGGGGTCCGCTACGAGAACGACGACCGGCTTCCCGACTACTGCGCGAAGATCGAGCGCGGCGAGAGCCCCGCGATCATGACCGAGTCGCTCGCGGGGAAGGCGAAGGCCGGCGAGGACCTGCTCCTCGGCCTGCGCCTCATCGACGGCGTGCTCCTGACCCCGGCGATGCGCCGCCATTTTTCCGCGGAGCTCGAGGCCCTGCGCCGCCGCGGGCTCGTCGAGCTCGTGCGCAGTCCCCGCACGGGGACTCCGCGCCTCGCCCGCCTGACCCGCGAGGGCGTGTTCCTCGCCAACGAGGCTTTCCGTTCGTTCGTCGCGCCGTTCGACTCCCCGGATACTCCCGTCGAATCAGGGGGACCGATCCTATCCTCTGTGGAGCGCTAAATGAAGACCTTCGTCCTCGACACCAACGTCGTGATCCATGACCCGGAATCCCTCTACGCCTTCGAGGGCTCCGTCGTGGTCATCCCGCTGCCCGTCATCGAGGAGCTCGACACCTTCAAGCGGAGCAACGACGAGCGCGGCCGCGCGGCGCGCATGGTCGCGCGCTCCCTCGACCAGCTCCGCCAGAAGGGTCGGCTGACCGACGGGGTGCCCCTGCCGCACGGGGGGAGCCTGCGCGTCGAGATGATGCACTCCGACGGCCTGCCCGCACAGTTCCTCTCGAGCTCCAAGGACAACATGATCCTCGGAGTCGCCCAGTACCTGAAGAAGAAGGGGAGCCAGGTCATCTTCATCTCCAAGGACATCAACCTCCGCATCAAGGCCGAGAGCATCGGTCTCGACACGCAGGACTACGAGAAGGAGAAGGTCAACGTCGACGACCTTTATACCGGCATGCGCGAGCTTGCGCTCAAGCAGGCCGACATCGACGCTTTCTACCGCGACAAGCGCCTCCAGCTCGACGACGCGAGGGCCAAGGAGCTGCGCCCCAACGAGTTCCTCATCCTCAAGAACGAGGGCGGCGGCTCCTCGAGCGCGCTCTCCCGCTACGAGGTCGAGAGCAAGTCCGTGGTCCCCCTGGTCCGCTCCGAGTCCATGCCCTGGGGCATCAAGCCGCTGAACACCGAGCAGCGCTTCGCGATGGAGCTGCTCATGCGCAAGGAGATGCAGCTCGTCACCCTCGTCGGCGTCCCCGGCTCGGGCAAGACGCTGCTCTCGCTGGCCGCGGGCCTCGAGCAGGTCCTCAACGAGCACGCCTACCGCAAGCTCCTCATCGCGCGGCCCGTCGTCCCCGTCGGGCACGACCTGGGCTACCTCCCCGGCACCAAGCAGGAGAAGCTCAACACCTGGATGGGCGCGATCTACGACAACCTCGAGTTCCTCATGGACCGCTCCCGCCGCGAGGACAGCGACCTCGACGTGCAGATGCTCCTCGACGACGGACGCCTCGAGGTCGAGGCCGTCGCCTACCTGCGCGGCCGTTCGCTGCCGGGCCAGTACATCCTCATCGACGACGCGCAGAACCTGACCCCGCACGAGATCAAGACCATCATCTCGCGCGTCGGACGGAACTCGAAGATCGTCCTGACCGGCGACCCGTATCAGATCGACAACTACTACCTCGACTCGGCCTCCAACGGCCTCACGAACCTCGTCGAGCGCTTCAAGGGCCAGCATCTCTTCGGGCACGTGAAGTTCACGAAGATCGAGCGCTCGCCGCTCGCTGCGCTCGCTGCTGAACTCCTCTAGCTCGCCCCTCACCCCCAGCACCCCCTCTCCCGGCGTGGCGGGAGAGGGGGACTGCGGGGGGCGGAAGACGGCCTTCCCGAGATGAATCTCCTCCTGGTGACGATGCTCTTAGTCTCTCCGGCTTGCGCCGTGGAGCGTTCGACGGCCGCCGTCGTGGTGGCCGTCGACCCGGGGCACGGCGGGCGCGACTTCGGGGTGACGTTCCGCGGGAGGATGGAGAAGGAGGCCACGCTCGCCCTCTCCCGGCGTCTGGCCGAGGAGCTGCGCGCCCTGCCGGGGCTCCGTCCGCTCCTTCTGCGCGAGGGCGACGAGTACATCGGGCTCGTCGAGCGCGTGGACAAGGCCCGCGCCGCCGGGGCCCGGGCGCTGCTGAGCCTGCACGTCGACGACCGGCGGCTCGGTTCCCATCAGGCCGGCCGCGGCATCGTGGTCTATTTCTACGGGCGCTCCCATGAGCGCCTGCTGCGCCGCCTCCTCCTCCCCGCGCCCCCGCAGGCGCAGGTCGAGGCCTCCCGCCGGCTGGCCGTGCTTCTGGCCCGCTCCCTGCGCGAGGGGGGGTTCCCGGCGGCCGAGGTGGACCGCGGCCAGTACGTCATCGTGAAGGGGGAGGACGTCCCCAGCGTGCTCGTGGAGTTCGGGAACTTCCGCGACCCCGAGGAAGCCCGACGGCTCTCGGACCCGGCCTTCCAGAAGAGGCTCGCCCGCGCGCTCGCGCGCGGCCTCGAAGCCTTCCTCGAACGCTAGGCCTCCGCCCGTACGCGCGTGTGCTGGCGCGCGCGCGAGTCCATATCCTATAATCGCGGCGTGATCGATAAAGTCTATCAGCCGCAGGACGTCGAGAAGAAGTGGGTGGAGGCCTGGAAGAAGGCGGGCCTCGCCCACGCGAAGGCCGCCGGCGACCCGCGCAACCGCTTCGTCATCGTCATCCCTCCTCCCAACGTGACCGGCGCGCTCCACATCGGCCACGCCCTCAACAACACGCTCCAGGACGCCCTCATCCGTCACCACAAGCTGCACGGCCGCGAGACCTGCTGGGTCCCGGGCACCGACCACGGCGGCATCGCGACGCAGAACGTGATGGAGAAGCAGCTCAAGGCCAAGGGCCAGCGCCGCCAGGACGTCGGCCGCGCCGAGTTCCTGGCGCTCATGCAGACCTGGACGCGCGACTGCAAGAAGACCATCATGGGCCAGCTCGAGCGCCTGGGCTGCCTCCTCGACATGGGCCGCGAGGCCTTCACGATGGACGAGACCCGCGCGGCCTCCGTCCTCGCCGCCTTCAAGAGCTTCTGGGACGAGGGACTCATCCACCGCGACGCGCGCATGGTGAACTGGTGCGTGCGCTGCGGAACCGCGCTCTCCGACATCGAGGTGGAGTTCGAGGAGCGCAAGGGGCACCTCTGGCACATCCGCTATCCCGCCGCCGACGGCGGCCCCGGCCTCGTCGTCGCCACGACCCGCCCCGAGACGATGCTCGGCGACACCGCCGTCGCCGTGAACCCCAACGACGAGCGCTACCGCGCCCTCGTCGGCAAGAAGCTCCGCCTGCCCCTGCGCGAGGGCGCCTCCAACGGCGAGATCCCGGTCGTCGCCGATCCGCACGTCGACGCCTCCTTCGGGACCGGCGCCGTGAAGGTCACGCCGGCGCACGACCCCAACGACTTCGAGATCTGGACGCGGCACAAGACCGAGATGTCGGGCCCCCTGCAGGTCATCGACTTCCAGGGGCACATGGCGCCCGCGGCGGGCGTGCACTTCACGGGCCTCGTCCGCGAGAAGGCCCGCGAGGCCGTCGTCGCCGCTCTCGAGGCCGTCGGCTGCCTCGAGAAGACCGAGGACTACAAGCACTCCGTCGGCGTCTGCTACCGCTGCCAGCAGCCCATCGAGCCGCTCGTCTCCGCGCAGTGGTTCATGAAGATGGGGCCGCTCGCCGCGAAGGCGCTGGCCGCCAGCGAAAAGGGGGAGTTCCGCATCCAGCCCGAGACCTGGGACGTCCCCTACCGCAACTGGCTCAAGAACATCCGCGACTGGTGCCTCTCGCGCCAGATCTGGTGGGGGCACCGCATCCCGGTCTGGTACTGCGTCGGCTGCCACGGAGACAAAGTCGTCGCCTTCATGCCCGCGAAGGAGAAGGGCGGGGAGTCCCTCGGCGCGGAAGGCCCGCTGAGCGCGCATCTGAAAGCGGGGCTCTCCCTCTCGGAGATCGAGGCGCACGCCACCGCCGTCCAGATCCGCCTTTCCGGCGAGGACCTGAAGACCCCGGGCGTGCGCGTCCAGGCCGACCGGCCCGGCTCCTGCGCGAAGTGCGGCGGCTCGCAGTGGCTCCAGGACCCCGACGTCCTCGACACCTGGTTCTCCTCGGCGCTCTGGCCGCTCTCCGTCTTCGGCTGGCCCGCGAAGACGGCGGACCTCAACTTCTTCTATCCGACGAGCACGCTCGTCACCGGCTACGAGATCCTCTACCTGTGGGTCGCGCGCATGCAGATGATGGGCCTCCACTTCGAGGGCAAGGCCCCCTTCCGCGACGCCGTCATCCACGGCATCGTGCGCGACAAGAGCGGCAAGAAGATGTCCAAGTCGCTGGGCAACGTCGTCGACCCGCTGACGATGATGGACAAGTACGGGACCGACGCCTTCCGCTTCTCGCTGGCGATGCAGGCCTATCCGGGCCGCGACATCCCCTACGCCGAGGACTCGCTGCGCGGGCCGCGCAACTTCGCCAACAAGCTCTGGAACTCGACGCGCTTCGTGCTCATGAACCTCCCCGAGGTCCCCCAGGGGTCCTATCGCCTCGAGGACCTCGACCGCTCGAAGCTCGAGCTCTCCGACCGCTGGATCCTCTCCGAGTTCCAGGCCCTCTGCGGCCGCGTCGAGTCCGAGATGGGGGACTACGCGTTCGCGGCCGCCTCCGACGCGGTCTACGAGTTCCTCTGGGACAAGTTCTGCGACTGGTACGTCGAGCTCGCCAAGGCGCGCCTCCTGGCCGCCCCCGCCGGCGAGGAGACCCCCGACGTCCGCGCCGTGCGCACCGTGCTCGTCGGGGTCCTCTCCGGCACCCTCAAGCTCCTGCACCCGGTCATGCCGTTCATCACCGAGGAGCTCTGGGGCGCCCTCAAGCCGTATTCGGGGGAGAAGGCGGACTTCCTGCTCCAGTCCGGCGCTCCCCGGCCCGAGGGCTGGACCGACGCCGAGGCCGAGGCGCGCATGGCCTTCGTGATGGACGCGGTGAAGGCCCTGCGGGCCCTGCGTTCTCAGCTCAACGTCCCGCCCGCCCTGAAGATCGTCGCGCACCACGCGGCGAAGGACGCCGCCGAGGAGCGGCTCCTCCTCGAGCATGCCGCCTACCTGCGCCAGCTCGCCCGCATCGAGGCGCTGGCGCCCGCCGCCGGCCGGCCTCCGCAGTCGGCCACCGCCGCCGTCTCGGGCGTGACCTTCTACGTCCCGCTCGCGGGCGTCATCGACTTCGAGAAGGAGCGCAAGCGCCTGGCCAAGGAGGTCGAGCGCCTCTCCAACGACGTGAAGCAGTGCGAGGACCGCCTCGCGGACCCCGTCTTCGCCGGCCGCGCCCCGGAAGCCGAAGTGCAGAAGCTGCGCAAACGCCGGCAGGAAGCCTCCGCGGAGCACGCGGCCCTGCTCGACACTCTGAGGAACCTCGATGGCTGATAAACGGAAGGTCCTGGTCGTCGAAGACGACCCCATGGTCCGCGAGTTCGCGGCCACGCTCCTCGCCGAGGAGTACGACATCCAGACCGCCGTCGACGGGCAGGACGCCCTCGAGAAGGCCCTCGCCTGGCGGCCCGACGTCGTGGTCACCGACCTCATGATGCCGCGCATGCACGGCTACGAGCTCTGCCAGCGTCTCAAGGCTCCCGACGGGGTCCCGGGGGTCCGCATCCTCGTCTGCTCCTCGAAGCCCTTCGCCACCGACAAGAGCCAGGCGAAGGCCGCCGGGGCCGACGACTACATCGTGAAGCCCTTCTCCATCGAGGACCTGCGCGCGAAGGTCCTTGCGCTGCTGCGCGGCGCTCCGAGCCGGTCGTCGGCGGCCGCTCCCCGCCCGCAGGCCCCCGCGGCGGCCCCCGCGCCGCGCCCGGCTCCCGCGCCGGCCTCGGTCGCGGGCTCCGCGCGTCCTCCCATGTTCGTGCGCTTCTGGGGCACCCGCGGCTCCTGCGCCACCGGCGGGCCGAAGACGGCCCGCTACGGGGGGAACACCTCGTGCACCGAAGTGCGCGTCGGCGACCTCCACCTCATCATCGACTGCGGCACCGGGCTGCGCGAGCTGGGGCTCCAGCTCCTGAAGGAGAACCCCGACCGGCCCATCGACGGGCACATCTTCGTCGGACACACGCACTGGGACCACATCCAGGGCTTCCCCTTCTTCACTCCGCTCTACAACCCGAAGAACTCCTTCACGCTCTACAGCGTGCGCGGAGCCCACGGGAGCCTCGAGAAGGTCTTCAGCGGCTCCATGGCCTCGGACTACTTCCCGATCCCTCTGGCGAGCCTCTCCTGCCGGCTCAGCTTCGTCGAGATGACAACGGCGGTGGACTTCGGGGTCGCCCGCGTCTCCTTCCACCACCTCAACCACCCGGGCGTCTGCATCGGCTTCCGCATCGAGGCGCAGGGGAGGGTCGTGACCTACCTCAGCGACCACGAGCCCTTCGCGAAGCTCGACGGGGACAACGAGACCTCGCGCCGCCAGGACGCGGCCATCGTCGAGTTCGCCCGCGGCAGCGACGTGCTCATCGGGGAGGCGCAGTACACCGAGGAGGAGTACTCCCGCAAGCGCGGCTGGGGACACAGCACCTTCGACGACGCCGTCCGCGTCGCCCTGAGCGCCGAGGCCCGGCGGCTCGCGGTCTTCCACCACGACCCCGAGCACACCGACGAGCTCATGGACGCCCACATCGAGCACTGCCGCGGGCTCATCCGGAAGGCCGGGGCGGACATCGACTGCTTCGCGGCCCGCGACGGCTTGAAAGTGGAGCTCCCGTGAGCGCCCGGCTCCTGGTCGTCGAGGACGACGAAGACTTCCGCGCCGTCCTCAAGGACGTGCTCGGAGGGGCCGGCTACGAGGTCCACGCGGCCGTCAACGGCGAGGAGGGCCTCGCGCTCTACGCGGAGAAGTCTCCCGACCTCGTGGTCCTCGACGTCCACCTCCCCGACATGACGGGCATCGACATCTGCCGCCGCATCCGCGGCGCGGGCCCCCGCCCGGGGACGCCGATCATCCTCTGCACGGTCCGCGCCGAGTTCGGCCCCGTCTCCGAGGGGCTCGCGGCCGGGGCCGACGACTACGTGGTCAAGCCCTTCGAGGTCCACGACCTCCTTGCGCGCGTCGAGAGCGCGCTGAAGAAGGGGCCGCGGAGCTGATGCCTCCCTCGGCCGGCCGCGATCGGACCGCGTCCGGAGGAGGCGCTTCCTCGGGGAGCCCCTCGGTCGCGGTCGTCGAGGACGACCCCGAGATGGGGGACTACCTCGTCAAGCTCCTCTCGACGAAGGGCTATAAGACCTCGCTGCATCCGACCGCCGGCCGCTTTTTCGACGCGATGCTCAAGACGAAGCCGGACGTCGTCCTCCTCGACATGCAGCTCCCGGGCATGGACGGCAAGGAGATCATCCGCGTCCTGCGCAACAGCGAGCAGACCCGCAACCTCGTCATCATCGCCATGTCGGGGGCGCTCAAGGAGACCGCGGACGTGGTCGCGGGCTTCCACTCGGGCGCCGATGAATACCTCGTGAAGCCCTTCGACCCGGACTTCCTGCTGGTCCGCATCGACGGCTTCCTGCGCCGCACCGCCGCCTCCGCTCCGCCGGAGGAGGTCCTGCGCTTCTCGGACGTGAGCGTGTTCCTCGACCAGCGCGTCTGCAGGGTGAAGGCCAACGAGATCGAGCTCACGCGCCTGGAGTTCGACCTCCTCGTCTACCTCATCCGCCAGTCGAACCGCGTGCTCACGCGCAGCATCCTGCTGGAGCAGGTCTGGGGCGGGGACCCGACGATGACGACGCGCACCGTCGACAAGCACATCGAGAATCTGCGCCGCAAGCTCGGAGACGCCGGCCGCCGCATCGAGGCCGTCATCCGGGTCGGCTACATCCTGCGTAACGAGACGGGGAGGGGAAGATGAACATCGGAGTCTGGATCGGTCTGCTCGGCGGGCTGGCCATCGTGCTCTCGAACATCATCGGCAAGAGCGCGGGCCAGGCTTTCGTCAACGGCCACGGCATCCTCGTCGTCGTGGGCGGGACCTTCGCGGCCATGCTCATCAGCACGCCCATCGGCACGAGCTTCAGCGCGCTCAAGGCCCTGCTGCGCCTGCTCCTGCCGCAGCGCGAGATGAGCGTCGACGAGGCGGTCGCCGAGGGCGTGCGCCTCGCGCGCGTCGCCCAGGGAGGAGGCGGCCTCCTCGCCCTGCGCGACGAGGGCCGCGGGATCCTCGACGGCTTCGTCAACCGGGCGATCATGGTCGCCATCTCGACCGGGGAGTCCGACGAGACGCGCCGCATCATGGAGAAGGAGATCAAGCACCGCCGCCTCGCCCGCCAGGAGGACGCGAACTTCTGGCGCACGGTCAGCGTGCTCTCGCCGATGTTCGGCATCATGGGCACCCTGCTCGGCATGATCCACGTGCTCAGCACGCTCTCCGACCCCTCCAAGATGGGGCCCTACATGGCGCTCGCCCTCTCCTCGGCGTTCATCGGCATCGGCATGGCGAACCTGCTCTGCGTCCCCGTCGCCGGGCAGCTCCGTCTCACCGCGATGCGCGAGACCCTCATCCTCGAGATCGTGCTCGAGGGCGTGCTCGACATCACCTCGGGCAAGGCCCCCTACCTCGTCGAGCTGCACCTGGCCTCCTACTCCGAGCAGCGGCGCCTCGACATGGCTTCGGGCCTGCGCTCGCCGGAGGCCGCCGCGTGAGTTCCTGGGAGGAGCGCGAAGAAGACCTCGAATCCCAGCTCAACAAGAGCGCCCTGTGGGCCGTCACCTACGGCGACCTGATGAGCTACCTCGTCATCTTCTTCCTGCTCCTCTACGCGGCCGTCGCGACGAAGAGCGTGAGCCTCCAGATGAGCCTGCAGGGAGTCGAGGAGCAGTTCGGCAAGGAGAGCACCGTGCTCAAGGAGCTCTTCTCCAAGCACGGCATCCAGCAGATCGCCCGCATCGAGGTGACCGAGGACAACATGCGCATCGTGTTCCTCTCTCCCATCCTCTTCGAGTCGGGCAGCGACCGCCTCAAGGAGAGCTCCACGCCGCATCTCATCAAGCTCGCGGAGGCCCTCTCCGAGCTCCCCAACCCCATCCAGATCGAGGGACACACCGACGACCGCCCTCTGGGGCGGAGCTCCTATTTCCGCACGAACTGGGAGCTCTCCGCCGCGCGCGCCTTCACCATCCTCAAGTACTTCGAGGCCTACGGGGTGCCCTCCTCGCGCCTCTCGGCCATCGGCTTCGGCGCGTACCGGCCGATCAAGCCCAACGACACCCCGGAAGGCCGCAACGCCAACCGACGCATCGAGATCAACATCCTCCGCCGGAAAGCGTGAATCCTTTCAGGATCGACGCTCGTCAAGATGATGCGAGCACTGCCTCGATAAGTGGATGTTAGCCGCGCGACCGGAAATGCTATAAACGGAACAAATGGGAAGGCTACTCGCGTTGCTCGCCCTTCTGTCGGCGATTCCCGCGCAGGCGGAGGACGCCTCGAAGTCGGATTTCGACTTCTTCGAGCAGGAGGCCATCGTCACGACCGCCGGGCGCAAGCCCCAGAAGCTGCGCACGGTCGCGGCCTCGATGACCGTCTTCACCGCGGAGGACCTCAAGCGCCTGGGCGCGCGGAGTCTGGCCGACATCCTCCGCCTGGTCCCGGGGATGGACGTGCGCGTGAGCAACTCGGCCACCGGCGCCGCCGATTACGAGGTCGTGCACGTCGACAACCGCGGCCTCAACGGCAGCTCCACCCACACGAACAAGCGCATCCTCCTGCTCATGGACGGCCGGCCGGTCAACGACTACTTCTTCGGCTCCTTCGACCCGGACGAGCGCATCTCCATCGACAAGATCCGCCGCATCGAGATCCTCAAGGGGCCCGCCTCCTCCCTCTACGGGACCAACGCCATGGACGGGGTCATCCAGATCTTCACCAAGAGCGGACGGACCGACCCCGGCCTGCGCGCGCGGGGGAGCTACGGCTCCTTCGACACGAAGGAGGGGGGGGCGGAGTACGGGCGCGAGTGGCAGGAACGGGAGTCCGCGATGTTCGTCTCCGGCCGCTATTACCAGTCCCAGGGCCCGCATCTGGTCAACAGCAACGAATCCACCTACGCCGGGAACCTCTTCCTCCGGCTCGACCGCGGCCCCGCGGAGCTCTCCCTGGGCTACGACCAGGGCATCCATCAGTACTCCATGACGCGCAGCGCGCCCAGCACCCATAACGACACGCACTACGCCGAGTACTTCGCCAACACCTCCGCGTCCTGGAAGCCCGTGGAGACGCTGGAGCTCGTGCCCCGGGCGTACTGGAACTACTACGAGGCGCAGAGCTTCCTCGGGATACTCACGAGCTACCGGGTCGGCGGGGAGCTGCAGGCGACCTGGTCCTTCCTGGAGGACTATTCCCTGGTGTCCGGAGTGCAGCTGCGCAACAACTGGGAGGACGTGACGGACGCCGACCGTCACGACATCACCGAGCAGGGCTATTTCGCCCAGCTCGAGATGCGTCCGCTGCCCGACCTCTACCTCCAGGCGGGCGGCCGCTGGGACAAGAACTCCCTGTCGCCGAGCTTCTTCTCTCCGCGCGCCGGCCTCGTCTACACCCTCGGAGAGCACTGGACCCTGAAGAGCTCCTACGGCCGCTCCTTCCGCGCTCCCAACTTCGGCGAGGTCTACGAGAGGAGAGCCGGCGGACTCACCATCGCCGAGAACCCCGAGCTCACCCCGGAGTCCCTCCAGACCGTCGAGGCGAAGGTGGAGTTTCAGGCCGCGGACCGCCACCATCTCGGCGTGACCTATTTCAACAACGAGGCCAAGGACATCCTCGGGCTGCGCGGTCCCGCCAACGCCTTGAAGGTCCTCAACAGCGGCTCCGCGTCCATCTGGGGAGTCGAGACGGAGATCAGCGAGCGGCTCCTGCCCCCGCTCCGCCTCTACGGGAACCACTCCTTCCAGCAGACGACGAACAACACCATCACCCAGCGCGGGACCGGGATCCTGGCGGCTCAGGTGCAGGGGCAGCTCCTCTATGCACCCGAGCACAAGTTCACCGCCGGGCTGACTCTCCAGCCGCGGCCCTGGCTGGACTGGGACCTCCACAACCTCTGGGTGGGACAACGGCGCTATTCCGGAGGCACCCTCGGCATGCTCCCGGCCTATCACGTCCTCGGCACCGTCGTCCGCGCGCGCTTCCTGGGCCGCTGGACCGGCTTCTTCGCGGTCGACAACCTCAGCAACAAGTACCGCGAGGAGACCTCCGATGTCCCCATGCCCGGCCGAGCGTACCGCGGGGGCCTAGAAGTCCGCTTCTGAAGATGAAGAACACCGGGTGGACGGCCCTCGCCGTCCTGCTTCTGCTCGCCGCGTCCCTCGCGCCCGGCCGCGCGGAGGCCGCCCGGCCGGCCGCGTCCTTTGAGGGGCTCGTGAAGGTCACGGACCGCGGGGGCCTGTGTCCCCGCGGGGAGTGCTCCTCCGAGGTCGTGATCGGAAGGGACGGCCGCTGGGTCTGGAAGGACGGGCGCTCCGCTCTTCGGGAAGGCCGCTTGAGCGCGCGGGAGCTCTCGTCGCTGAAGGCCGCCGTGCGGAAGACCGATTTCGAGGCGGTCATGGCCCGCAGGTTCTCCGGGACCTGTCCGACGGCCTTCGACGGGCAGGAACGGACGTACGCCTTCAACGCCCCTCAAGGGGCCGTCGCGATCCCCTCGTGCACCTACGACGTCGACCCCGCGCTCCCCGTCTTCCGGCTCTTGAACGACCTGCTGACGAAGATCCGCCTCCGTTCCGCCGCGCGGTGAAGGGGGCGCTCTCCCGCCGGGGCTCCCTCCTCGCGCTGCTGGCTCTGGCGTTCGCCGTGCGCGTGTCGGGCTGGAGTTCCGTCTTCCGCGACGGGAGGGTCCTGTTCCTCGACACGGACGACTACTATCATCTGCGCAGGATCCTCGTCGGCATCGCGAATTTCCCCTTCCTGCCGACCTTCGACCCCTACCTCGGGTATCCCGGGGGCTATCTCTGCATCTGGCCGCCGCTCCATGACCTGGCCCTCTCGGCCCTCGCGCTCGTCGTCGGCGCGGGGCATCCGGGCCCTCTCCTCGTTCAGACGACGGCCGCGCTCGCCCCGCCGGTCCTCGGGGTCGCGACGCTGGCCGCCTTCTACCTGCTCGCGAGGCGCCTCTTCGGCGAGTGGGCGGCGCTCGCCGCCCTGCTGTTCGCCGCCCTGTCCCCGATGTCCGTCCAGAACACGCTGCTGGGCCGTCCGGACCATCATTGCATCGAGAACCTTCCGTTCGTCCTGGCCCTGTTCCCGTGCCTCGGTCTCCTCGGCCGCGACGACGCCGGACGGCCGGCGCTCCGGGCGTTCTCCGCGGCCGCCCTCCTCTCCTGGGGGATGCTGTCGTGGGAAGGCTCCTTCGTCTTCCAGCTCATCCTGTTCCTCGTCTTCGCGTGGGACATGCGCTGCGGCGGCGCCGACGGAGCGTCGGAGCGGCGCGCCTGGCTCGCCGTCGTCTTCGCCGGGCAGGTCCCGTTCCTCCTCGCCCTGACGGCCGGGAATCCCTGGGTCCGCGCGGGGCGCATGGACTTCGACGCCCCGACGCTGTTCCAGCCCGCGCTCTGCCTCGTCCTGGCGGGGCTGACCTTCGGGATCCACCGGCGCATCCGCCGGGGCTGGGACGCCCTCACGGCGTCCGCGTTCGCCGCGGCGGGCGCCCTGGGGGTCCTGCTGCTCTTCGGGTCCATGGGGTCGTTCGCGCACTTCCTCGCGGGTTCGAAGACGCTCGCGCGCCTCGCCGTCGAGATGCAGCCGTTCCTGTCCGTGCGAGGCGCCTTCGCTCCGCACAACGCCTGGGACCAGTTCGGGGGTCTGCTCCTGCTGCTCCCCATCGGCGTCGTCGCTCTGGCACGGGAGGGAGGGACGACCTCGAGCCGTCTGCTCATGGTCTGGCTCGCGACGACCGCCTTGCTGGCCGTCGGCCAGCTCCGCTACGTTTACCATCTCACCCTGCCGTTCTGCCTCCTGGCGGGCTGGACCGCGGACCGGCTCTGGGGGAAGCTCTCGGCGCTGCGCGCGCCCATCCGTCCCCTCGCGAAGGTCGCCGCTTCGGCCGCGCTGATCGCCTCCCTGTCTCCGCAGCTGCGCTTCGCAAGGGGCGTCGCCGAGCGGCAGGCGCGCACGCTCGGAGACGGAGACCTGCAGGCGGCCTGCGAGTGGATCCGCGACAACACTCCGGCGACCCGGTCCCTGTACTCCGACGAAGGCGCGCCCGAGTACGGGGTCTTCGCCCTTCACTCCATGGGAGGGGAGGTCGCGGCGATCGCGCAGCGCCCCGCCCTGGCCGCCAACATGCACACCCTCCCCGCCGAGATCGACGAGTCCATCGGGTTCTTCTTCATCAAGGACGCTCGTGAGGCCGTCCGCTTCCTCCGCGAGCGGCGGATGCGCTACGTCCTCCTGCCGGAGCTGCTCGCGAACGGACTGCTGCCGTTCTACGCGCGGACCTTCGGCATCCCCGGCCACCGGCTGAAGGAAGGTCCCGGGACGCTGGAGATCCCTCCGGCGATGTGGGAGTCGGTGTATCTGCGGCTCTACGCTCTGGACGGCTCCCGGGCGGTCGCGGGCTCCCGGTCCGTCCCCGCGGTCGAAGGCTTCCGGCTGGTCTACGAATCCCCGCATTCCCGGGGCGGCGTCCACGCGTTCAAGCTCTTCGAGGTGGTCGAGGGCGCTCCGGTCCGCGGCCGCTGCCGGCCCGGGGAGGCCGTGCAGGCCTCCGTCCGGCTGACGAGCGGGCAGGGCCGGCCCTTCGTCTACACCGATGCGGCCGGATGCGGAGGGGACGGGCGCTTCGAGCTGAGGCTTCCTTATCCCGGCCGCTATGAGCTGAGCGTCGGCGCCCGCCGACGGAGCCTGACGATCGCCGACTAGGTCTGAGGCACGGCGGCGACGGGCGCCGCCGGACGCAGCGGCAGGCGGAAGCTGAAGGTCGCGCCCTGACCTTCCGGAGACTCCGCCCAGATGCGCCCGCCGTGGAGCTCGACGATCTTCTTGCTGGCGGAGAGGCCGACGCCGTAGCCCGAGCGCTGGTGGGACCCGGCGAGCTGGCGGAACTTCTCGAAGACGAGCGCGATCTTGTCGGCCGGGATGCCGGGGCCGGTGTCCGTGACCGAGAAGACGACCTCCGAGCCCTGGGCGTGCGAGCGCATGATGATGCGCCCGCCCTTCTTCGTGAACTTGAGGGCGTTGCCCACGAGGTTGCCGAACACGCGTTCGATGAGCGCGAGATCGCAGTGGAGGGGCTCGGCGGGGTCCGGCCCCGGTTCGGCGACGAGCGCCACGCCCTGCCGCTCGGCCAGGATGAGCTGGATGCCGTGGGAGCGCTTGATCAGCTCGGAGGGGAAGATCGGCTTCGCCGCGATCGACATCGTGCCCGATTCGATCTTCGAGAGGGTGAGGATGTTGTCGACCATGTCGCGCAGCCGCTCGGTCGAGCGGTTCACGTAGTCGATGTAGCTCTTCTCCTGGTCGGTCAGGTTGCCGCGGGAGAGGAGCATCTGCATGAAGCCCTCGATCGTCGCGACCGGGTTGCGCAGGTCGTGGACGATGGAGTGGAAGAAGTCCTCCTTCATGCGGTCGAGCTGCTTCTGGGCGGTGACGTCGTGCATCAGGAGCAGCACGCCGATCTCCCGGCGGTCCTTGAGCACGGTGACGCCGCGGCAGGCGAAGTGGCCGATGGGCGCGCCGTTCTCGTCGAGCATCTCGAGCTCGGCGTTCGACAGGCGGCGGCGGCGGCCGAGCAGGGCCGTGAGCATCTCTCGCAGGACCGGCTGCGTCATGACCTCGTGGACGTTCTTCGGGGTGGAGTCCTGGGGGCTGTGCAGGATCGTCTTCGACGAGGAGTTCATGTAGGCGATGGAGCCGTCGAAGCTCGCGAGCAGGATGCCGTCGGGGATGGTCTGGATGAGCGCCTCGATCTTGGCCTTCTCCTCGAGGAGCTTCTCCACCTGGAGCTCCTCGTAGTTCTGGAGCGTCCCCATCATGTCGTTGAAGGCCTTCGCGAGCTCGTTGAGCTCTCCCCAGCCGGGCTCGGGGACCTTGACCGAGAAGTCGTTCTTCGCGACGCGCCGGGCCGCGGCGATGAGCGAGGCCAGCGGCCGGGCGAGCTTGCCGGCGAGCCAGTAGGCGAAGGCGACGACGAGGACCATCAGCAGGAGGAGGAACACCGCCGCGCGCAGGCGGAAGCCCTCGCCGATGGCGTAGGCCTCCTTGCGCGGCTGCAGCGTGAGCACGCGCCAGCCGAAGGAGGGGGTGACCGCGTAGGCGCCGACGAAGGGCTGGGACTTGAGCTCCATCTCGTCGTACCAGCCGATGCTGTCCTCTCCGATGGGCGGCGTCTTCCAGGCCGCGGGGAGGGCGGGGTCGGCGATGCCGGGGAGCGGGGAGCCGTCGGCCGCGGCCAGCAGGACGCGGCCGCCGTCGCCCACGTGCAGGCCCTGGAGCCGCTTCCAGAGCGAGTTGAGGTCGTAGGTCGCGTAGAGGCAGCGGCCGGTGCTCAGGGGGTAGGCGAGCGGGAGCACGGGGTTCCCCTGGCGCAGCTCGACCTTCCCCAGCGAGACCTTCCCGTTCAGGCGCGCGGCCGCGACGACGGCGTCGCTCGAGCGGTCCACGCGGTCGAGCTCGGGGAAGAGCGTCTTATCCGAGATCTTGATGGCCTCCCGGCCCTCGCGGTCGAGCAGGGAGAGGAGGACGAAGGACGGATGCGTCGTCACCGTCTGCTGGAGGATGCGAAGGTCGTCGGTCTCGCTGTGGCGTCCGCCGCGCTCGAGGTCGAGGACGAAGCCGAAGGCGCGGTTCATGTCCTGCGCGGCCTTCTCGACCATGTCCGCGGAGAGGACGGCGATCTGGCGGTGGAGCTGGCGGGCGTTCTCCTCGGCGCGCTCGTTGGAGCGCATGAACCAGGACCCGACGATGAGCACCGGCAGGAGCGCCGCCAGGAGGAGGGCCAGGAAAAAGCGGGTCAGGAGGCTCATCGGCCTTTATGATACCACTCTTGGCGCCTTACTCCTGGAGGTTCGACGGGTCGAGGGCGGGGGGCTCTTCCGCGGCGGCTTCGGCGGGGGGAAGCGAGAGCCGGACGGCGGCCCCGCCGAGGACGTTCTCGGCCGAGAGGGTCCCGCCGTAGCGGACGGCGGCGCGGCGCGCGAAAGCGAGGCCGAGGCCGAGGTGGCCGGCCTTGGTCGTGAAGAAGGGCTCGAAGAGGCGCGCGAAGGCGTCCGCGACGAAGCCCCCGCCGGTGTCCGTGAAGGTCGCGCCGACCGTCCCGCCCTCGCCGACCGCGCAGCGCACGGTGAGGGTCCCGCCGCGCGGCATCGCCTCGTAGGCGTTGCGCAGCAGCTGGTAGAAGGCCATGCGCAGCGTCTCGGGGTGGACGCGGACCTGCGGGCAGGGCTCCAGGCGCCGGACCAGCGCGATGCGGCGCCGGCGCAGGGCGGGCTCCCAGGCGGTGAGGGCCGAGTCCAGCGTCGTCTCGGCCCGGTGCGGGACCCCCTCGGGAGGGTCTCCGAGGTACTCGGCGAGCACCCGGAGGGTGTCCTGGCTCTTCACGATCTCGCCGGCGGCCATCTTGAGCAGGGCCTTCTGGCCGTCCGGCAGGCGGCCCGCGGCGAGGCGCCGCAGGTAGGCGAAGGAGGAGGTGAGCGAGGCGCGCAGGCGCTCGACGACGCGGGCCCAGGCGGGGTCGAGCACGGGCTCGATGGAGGGGAGGCCCGTCTCGGCGGGTTCGGGGGGCGCGGCGGGCTCGGGCGTCGGGACCGGCGCCGGGGCGACAGGCGCAGGCGGGGGCGGCGGCTCCACCAGGGGAGGGGGCTGAGAGCGCAGGAGATCGGCCTCGGCGGCCAGGGCCGCGAGGCGGTCCTGGAGGCCGCGGACCTCGAGTTCGAGGCGGCGGCGTTCGTCCTCGGAGCCCTGCCGCAGGCGGTGGAGCTCCTTCTGAGCCGCGAGGAGCTCGTCCTCGAGGCGATGCTTGTCCACGCGTAGGGGCTCGAGACGGTGCTCGCTGAACTCGTCGAGAGCGCTGCTCACGCGCTGGCGCCAGGCGTCGCGTTCGTCGCGCATGACGCGCACCGCCTGTCCGGCGGCCGCCCGCTCGAGCGCGAGCTGGCGGCGCAGAGCGTCCAGCTCGGCCTCGTCCTTGAGGACCCGATCGCGCAGCTCCTTCTCGCGCTGGAAGGAGACCTCGCGCGCCGCCTCGAGGCGTTCTCCGCCGCGGGAGCGGACTTCCTCGACGGCGTCGAACGCCGCCCGGCGCTCGGCGAGGGCGCGCCGGCGGGCGCGCAGGGCCGCGGCGAGGGTGCGGCGGCCCTTCTCCACGAGCTCCGCCTGCGCCTCGACCTCGCACTGGAGGGCGTCGAGGGAGCTGCGCAGGGCGGCGTTCTGGCGGAGAAGGTCGACTTCCCGCGAGGCGGCGGCCTCGAGACGGTGCAGGTTCTCCTGGGCCTCGCGCAGGGAGCCCTCGGCGGAGTCGAGGCGGGCCTGCAGGGAGGCCGCTTCGCTCGAGGACGCGCGCTCCTGAGCGCGGGCGCGCTCGCTCTCTCGCGCCGCGGCGTCCCGGAGAAGCTCGGCTTCCTTTCGCTTGCGCCGCGCGTTCTCGAGTCCGCGCTCGAGGGAGAGGACCTTCTCCTCGAGCCGGCGGGAGTCCCCCGCGAGCGCTTCCTTCTCGGCCCGTTCCTGCTGGAGGCGGGCGCGGGCATCCTCGAGGGCCTTTCCCTGGGCCGCGAGCTGGGGCTCGAGCGAGGAGGGGGAGCCCTCCGCCAGGCGTCCCTCGCGCAGGGCGAGGAGGTCGCGGCTCAGGGCGTCGGCGCGGCGTTCGGCCTCCTCGCAGCGTTCCCGCCACCGGGAAGACTCCTCCTCGGTGAGGACGCGCTTGAGGTCGAGCAGCGATGAGCGCCAGCGGCGGTCGAGGTCCCCGACGCGGCGGCGCATGGAGCTCCAGGCCTCCTGAGCCGCGCCCTCAGGGATGCCTTCCTCGGCGGCGGGCACCCAGACGCCCGAGAGCCAGCGCCAGAGACGGTCGACGAGCGCGCGCTCGCGCTGGAGCTGGGATTCCTCCTCCAGCAGCTCGCCGAAGAGGACCTCGACCCGCGCGAGGCGCTCCTGGAGGGCGGCGAGGGTCGCGGCGGGGTCGCCGGCGGGAAGCTCCTTCTGGAGAAGGAGCCAGCCTTCCTGGACGGCCTCGAGCTCGGAGAAGACGCGGTCCCATTCGGCGCCGTCGGACTGGCGGCGGCGCTCGAGCTCGCGCTGGGCGGATTCGGCGCGCAGGCTGCGGGCTTCGAGCTCGCGGCGGCGGCGCTCCCACTCCGGCCGGCTCGAGACGGGGTCGGGCCAGCTCCCTTCGCGGACGCGGCCGAGGACCTGCTGGACCCGCTCCAGGGTTCGTCGCAGCAGGCGCCAGGCGCGCGGGCCGGTGTAGCGCCGGCGCTCCCCCGGGGGGGCCGCGGCGCGGCGCAGGCTCTCCATTTCGAGGAGCGTCCTGCGCATCATCGCGCGCGAGCGTTCGAGGTTCGGGTCGTCCATGTCAGTCCGGCAAACGCCGCCGAGGCGCGTCCTCCCCGGCGGCGGCGTTTGCCGGAGGGATTTGTTCGGTCATTTCAAACGCCCGAGGCGACTTCACGCACGCCTGGACCGGGAATCCTACGTCGGGATTCCCGGTCAAATCAGTTCCGGCTCCGCGCCCTGGCGGCGCAGGGAGATCTGTCCCTTCGCGGAGAGCTGATAGGCGGTCATCAGCACCTTCGAGCGGGCTTCGAGCACCTTGTCGCGCGGCTGGGCCTGCTTGAGCGCGTCCTCGATCATCGCGCGGGCGCCCGGCGGCAGCTCGGCGAGGATGCGGGCGACGAGGTCCGGCGGCGCGCCGCGCAGCGAAGTGCTCCACTCCTGGAAGTTGACCGCCATGATGAGGCGGCGCAGGTCCTCGGCCTTGAGGTCCGCGAGGTTCTCGAAGGTGAGCATCGAGCGCTCGACCTCCTCGGCGGCCGCGGGGTTCGAGGACATGAGGTCCCCGAGCAGGGCCTCGCGCTCGTCGGCGGGGAGGCGGCTGAAGATCCGTCCGAGGCGCTCTCCGCCCTCGACGCCGTACTCGATCGCCTGCTGGAGGCGGCTCTCGAGCATCGCGAGGCGCTCGGGGTCCACGCGCGAGAGCTTCACGAGGGCCTGCGACGCGGCCGATTGGGCCGTCGGGGTCAGGGCGGAGAAGATGCGGGTGGCGAGGTCGGGATTCGAGTCCGTGAGGTGCGCGAAGAGGATGGCGACGTCCTCCGGCTTCTCCGCTTCGACGATGCGGGCGAGTTCGGGGGCCTCCTTCGCCGTGAGGAAGTCGAAGCGTCGGCCGAGCGCCGGGAGGGGATGCCCGGCCCCGCCGGCCTCTCCCGAGCCCTCGTCGAGCAGCCCCGGGATGTCGCCCGCGAGCTCGAGGCCCTCCCCGCCTCCGGCGGCGCCCGCCGCCGGCAGGGGAGGAGCGCCCTCCGGGCCGGTGCCGCGCGAGGCGGCGATCTCGCGGGCGAGGGTGCGCATCGCGCCGATGCCCGTGACGTAGAGGGTCAGGCAGAAGAGGAGCCCGAGCAGGGCCGCGGCGCCGACGACGAGGAGGCGGCGTACGCCCTCGACGTCGAGGAAGGCGGCCTTCCAGGAGGGGAGGAGGGCGGCGCGCAGCACGGTCATGTCGTCTCCGCGCTCCGGGTTCATGCGCAGGAAGTCGGGGAGGACCTTCCGGACCTCCTGGACCTTCGCGTCGGGCAGGGTCGCGTCGAGGACGACCGAGACCTGCATCTTGCGGACCTTGAAGCTGGCGTCGCGCTGGGAGCGCTCGATGTCCTTCTGGTAGTAGTCGACCTGGCTGCCCGTCTCGCTGCTCGCCACGTAGCCGGGCAGGGCCTTGTCCCCGACCGGGAGCTTCGGCTTCGTCATCGGGGTGGAGACCTCGGACTGGGTCTGCACCTGCGAGCGCTCTCCCTCGAGGGTGATGAAGACCTTGGCGCGGCCGGGGCCGAGAAGGCGGTCGAGGAACTCCATCGCGTCGGCCGCCATGCGCTGGGACGCCTCGTTCTCGGGCAGCTCGGCCGCCGCGAGGAGGGGGAGCAAGCCGGCGAACAGCAGGGCGGCCGCCCCCGAACGGGCGAGTGCTGCGAACGCCGCATATCGTCCCATTCGGAGGCCCGTGCCTGAGCCGAGCCCGAGGCGCGAGGAGCGAGGATAGCTTGAGCTATCTGAGCGACGAGCAACGCTGGGATCGGTTGGGAGCGGGCCTCCCCGTCCAGGATAGACTCGCTGCAGAAGGCAGCGAGTCTTCCGGAATAGGGACCGGGCGCTTTTGGGCTGCGACCGCGTCGCTCGTCGTTCACATGCCGACAGCATGCTCGCTCCTCGCTCCTCGTCTCGCCTGGACAAAAGCGCCCGGGCGAATCGGACGATATGCGGCGGTCGCAGCACTGTGAGCGCGCGGAAGCGGCGCATAGGCGCGGGTGTCCTCATATCAGAAGGATAGATGTTACGTATTCCCCTGTTAGAGTAATCGAACCAGGTTTCCTATTTATTTCGGCGTTTCCGGGGTCGGGGCGGCTTTTCCCGGAGGCACCGGACGGAGCGTGAAGGAGAAGCGCGAGCCTTCGCCGACCTTGGATTCCACGGCCATGCTCCCGCCGTGCATCTCGACGATGGACTTGGAGATGGCCAGGCCCAGGCCGGCGCCGGTGGCCCTCAGGGGGTTGTGGACGCGCTCGAAGGGCTGGAAGATGCGCTTGAGGGCTTCCGGGGGGATGCCGACCCCGTTGTCGCGGACCGAGCACTCGATGCCCTCCGCGCTGCGGCGGGCCTCGACGCGCACCTTCCCACCCTTGCGGGTGAACTTGATGGCGTTGGAGACGAGGTTCGTGACGACCTGCGCGACGAGGTCGGGGTCCACGCGCAGCGTCGGCAGGCCCGGCTCCACCTGCGCCTCGATGGTGAGGCCGGCCTCGGCGGCGCGCGGCGCGAAGAAGGCGGCGGTGTCTTCGACGATCTGGCCGACGTCGGAAGGCCGGGGCAGGAAGTCGAGCTTGCCGCGCTCGATGCGGGACATCTCGAGCAGGTTGGTGACGAAGTGCTCGAGGCGCGCGGCGTTCTTCTGCACCCGCTCGATGCTCGGGCGGTCCTCGGGCCTCAGGCGGTCGGGGGCGGCCAGCAGGGGCTTGATGA
The DNA here is from genome assembly GCA_041660925.1 of Elusimicrobiota bacterium. Taxonomy (NCBI): domain Bacteria; kingdom Pseudomonadati; phylum Elusimicrobiota; species Elusimicrobiota bacterium. The sequence continues at coordinate 15,399 of JBAZVI010000006.1, read as the reverse complement.
GGCTCTGGATGGCGCCCAGCGGCGAGCGGAGCTCGTGCGTGACGGAGGCGACGAAGGTCCGTTTGAGGTCCTCGAGCTCCTTGAGCTTGTCCGACATGCGGTTGACGCTGCGGGCCAGGCGCGAGATCTCGTCGGAGCCGCGTTCGACGACGCGCTGGCCGAGCTTCCCTTCTCCGATGGCGGCCAGGGCCGCCTCGATGGAGACGATGCGGCGGGTGAGGGTGAGGCTCAGCGGGATGCAGAGGAGGATGGAGACGAGCAGCACGACCGTCGCCGCGCGGCCGATGTTCTCGAGCATCGACCGGTAGGCCTGGCGCTCGCGTTCGGCGAGCACCGCGGCGGAGAAGTGGACCTCGATCTCGACGGCCTTCGAGGGGTCTCCGGGGGGGGCCACGGAAAGGGTCTCGGTGCGGACGCCTCCGGCCGGGTTCGCGTCCTGCGGAGCGCCGACCTCCTGCCAGCGGCCCTCCATGCGCACCCGGGCGCGATGCACCTCCGGACGCTCCTTGCGCAGGAAAGCGAGGTAGTCGAGGAGCATCAGGGGGTCTTTCGCCAGCAGGGATTCGTTGCCCATGCGCGCGACGCTCTCCATGAGGAGACGCACCTTCTCGGCCTCGGAGGAGCGCAGGGCGGTCTTCTGGAGCTGGACGAAGACGGCGGCGGAGCTCAGGATGGCGGCGGCCATGCCGGCCGCCAGGACGAGCGACAACTTTACCCGGATGCTCATTTGTCGCCGCCCGAGTCCGCTCGCCCGACTGTTAGTCGGGCAGGAGGGACTCGGGTGCCCGCGCTTCGGAGGGGAAGTGTCCTTCCGATGTGGCCTTCGCGCGGCGGCTCGCCAAGGGGGAGGGCCGGGCCCTCCCCCGTTTCGTCGGCGCCGTCGGCCAACTCGGCCGAGGTTCCGCTCGGCCGAGGGCCAGGACGGCTGAACCCCCACCCGAAGTGGAAGTGCCCGATAGAATCGACGTCCGCAGCACCCCGCCTATCCCTCACGAGTCGTATTGTAGCGCCTTTAGGACGCATTATGGAGGAGTTCCCTGCTTATCTTGACGAGCGGGAATCCCGCGGGGATCCCCGCTTATCTGCGCTGGATGCGCTCGAGGGCCTTGCGCGCCTGAGCGTTCTCCGGGTCGCTCTGGAGGATGCGCATGAACATCGCCGTGGCCTGCAGGTATTCGCCGCGGGCGTAGTGCTCGACGCCGCGCTGGTAGAGGCGCTCGATCTCCTGCGGGTCGGCGCGGCGGGCCTGCGCGCGGGGGGTCTGCGGCTCCTCCTGCCGCGCCGCGCCCGCGGCGGGCGCGGGGGCCGGCTGCGGGGCGGCCGCCGGGCGCTCGACGGGGCGGGGGGCCTGCGGCATCCCGAGCTGGGCGCGGGCGCGGTCGATGTACTCGAGCAGCGACTGGCGCTCCTTCGGGTCGTACTCCATGGGCAGGGCGCGGTTCCAGGCCTCGATGGCCTCGCGGTAGCGGCCGAGCACGAAGTAGGTCGAGCCGGTGCGCTCGACGGCGGTGACGTTCTCCGGGGTCAGCATGAGGATGTCCTTGAGGAGGTCCAGGACCTTCTCGTGCTCGCCGCGGGAGTTCGCCGCCTCCACGCGGTAGTGCAGCTCCTCGATGAAGCCGCGCGGGTTGCCGGCCGGCAGGCGCTCGGCCTTCATGCCGACGCCCTCCTCGAGGCGGCCGAGGAAGTTGTCGAGCTTCGTGTTCGAGGGCACGAGGCTGTACGCGTAGGAGCACTGGAGCAGGGCCTGGCGGTCGCGGCCGCGCACGAAGCTCTGCAGGCCGGAGAAGAGCACCTTCTCCCAGGTCTCGCGCGCCTCCGCGTACTCGGGCCAGTAGGAGGCGACGAGCTCGAGGCGGTTGGAGAGACGCACGAGGGACTCGTCGGGCACGCCGTCCTTCGCCATGTCGAGGAGCGCCTGGTGGGCCTTGCGGAAGAAGCCGGTCTCGATGAGCCGCTTGACCGCGGCGAGCTGCGGGTCGTCGATGGAGCGCGGGCGCTGGGCGTCGAGGAACTCGTAGCCGTAGCGGCCGCCCTGGCCCGACTGCATGCGCTTGGCCTGGTTGAGGAGGTCCTGGGAGATCTCCTCCTCGGCGGTGGGGGCGCCGAAGTGGAAGGTCATCGCCATGCGGTGCGTGCCCATGGTGCCCTTGATCCCGCCCAGCGGCATCAGGAAGGCGTAGTCGGCCTGGATCTTGTTGATGCGGTAGGAGAAGCCCATCGTCATCTGCTTCCACTGGCGGGCGCCGAAGCCGAGGCTTCCGCGGATGCCGAACTGGCCGCGGTCGAGGGAGGGGAAGTAGCGCTCGCCGCCGAGGACGATGTCGCGGTCGGTGCTGCCGGCCGCCGACTTCTCCATGCGGATCTCGCCGGTGAGGTTCATCCAGAGGCTCTTGTAGGCGGCGCCGAAGCGGAGGTTCATGGGGAGCTTGTCGGGGGCCTTGAAGCCGACGTCGGGGCCCATGACGTGCTCGGCCATGAGGCCGAACTGCCAGCGGTGGGGGAAGCGGTACAGGAAGCCGATGTCGGCGTCGTAGCAGCTCTTCCCGGTGCTGCCGGAGAGCACGGGGTCGGGCTGACCGGTCGCCGCGCCGGTGTCGCCGATGGCGTTGGTCGACTCGGGCATGGCCTTGAACGAGCGCGAGAGCTGCTTGAAGTTGAGGCCGCCGAGGAGGGTCGAGCCGTTGTCGCGGCGAAGGATGCGGCGGCCCCAGGAGATGTAGAGGCTCTGCTCGGCGTAGAGGTCGTCGAGGGTGAAGCGCTGCAGCGCGCCGGCCATCGTGCCCCAGCGGCCGCGCTTGAGGGGGTGCGCGTAGGTGAGCTGGGAGACGCCGAGGTCGGAACCGTCGGAGAGCCCGACGTGCAGGCGGGAGTAGGCGGCCGAGAGCTGGGGCCGCTCGACCTGGGCGAGGCCCGAGGGGTTGTAGTAGACCGCGTAGAGGTCGTCGGCCACGGCGGTGAAGGCGTTGCCCATGCCGGGGGCGCGCGCGCCGGCGCCGAGGTTGTCGAAGGCCGCGCGGGCGCCCGTCGCCGGGAAGGCGAGGAGGGCGCCGAGGACGGCGAAGCGCAGGGCCTTCATTTCACCACCACGACGGTTCCGGAATAGACCGCGGATTCCGCCTCGATGACGTAGACGTAGATGCCGCCGGGGACGGAGCTTCCGCCGACCTTGCCGTCCCACTTGAGCGTCGTGCCGGCGGTGGGGCCGGTCTGCAGATCGGCGACGTACTTCCCCTGGATGTCGTAGATGCGGCCGGTGACCTGGGAGTCGCGCGGGTTGGAGAAGGTGAAGATGACGACGTCGTTGAGGCTGTCCCCGTTGGGCGTGAGGATGCGGTTGGAGAGACCGGAGGAGGAGAAGGAGAAGCCCTTGGGCGTCATCGTCCCGCCGAAGCCGAGCGAGGCCGCGAGGAAGGGGAGGAGGATCTGGCGCCAGAGGGTCGCGTACATGTTCTTCGTCCGTCCGCACTAGGAGTATGGGAAGAACGCGCGAAGTACATGTTACGGCGGTGCGAATAAAGCGCTTAAAATCGACTTTTTTGAAACAAAAATGCGTTTAAAACGCGTTTCCAGCTGCGAGGCTTCGCAGGAGGCCTATCTATCAGGAAGTATGAATGGACGCGCGGGCGGGCGTATGAGGTCGCTCGGCACCGTCCACTCGGTGCCTGATACCCGGCACCCCGGGGTGTCTGGCACCGCTCGACTCGGTGCCGAGCGAATCGTTGCACCTACCTATCAGGAAGGATGAGGAGACGCGCGTGCACGCGGGGGGGATGGCTAACAGCCATCGCTCAGCGCCAAAACGCGCGGTGCCAGACACCCGTCGAATCGGGTATCACACCTTCGGCGGGTTTGGCGCCGAAGGTGCGGCGCGAGAGGAGGACGGACTGCGCGCCGGGTACCGAGAGGCTGGCGCTGAGCTACTTGATAACGACGACGGTTCCGTTGAAGGCCTGGCCTTCGGCCTCGATCTGGTAGATGTAGACGCCGCCGGGCACGGAGCCGCCGCCGGCCTTGCCGTCCCACATCAGCGTGCCCGAGGCCGGGCCGGGGACCATGGTCGTGACCTCGGCGCCCTTGAGGTCGAAGATCTTGCCGGAGACCTGGGAATCGCGCGGGTTGTCGAAGGTGAAGATGACGACGTCGTTCATGCCGTCGCCGTTGGGCGTGATCATGCGGTTGGAGATGCCCGCCGCGTTGAAGGTGAAGCCGGCGGTGCGCTCGACCGAGCGCAGCTGGTAGCGGCCGAGGTTGCTCGTCTCGACGGTGAGGGCCTGCGCGAGCGCGTCGTTGGTGCCGTAGACCTGGACCCAGCGGCTGCCGTTGTTCCAGTAGATGCTCATCTGGTCGGGGCTCACCGCGGCCGCGGCGCCGACGCCCGAAGCGCGTACGACGCCGTTCTGGAGGTCGTAGCGGAGGTGGACCTTCACCTTGCTCGACATGGCCATCGCGCTCGCCGCGAGCGTGATGCCGTCGCGCACCGGAGTGAAGGCCACGGATTTGACGACGCGTCCGCCGAGGTCCTCGGGGTGGCTCGAGGACATGATCTGGTAGCTGGCCCCCGCGGGGGAGAAGAGCGCGTCGGCGGTCGCCGCCGGGATCTCGAGGGTGCTCTGCTCGTCGGGAGCGACGACGAAGGCGTTGCGGGTCGCCACCGAGCGGACGAGATAGCGGCGCGACATGTCGCCGGCGTTCACCGAGCAGACCTGGTAATAGTCCTGCGCGGAGGGGTTGCTCACGGTGACGCTCAGCGTGGCCGTCGAGAGCGAGGCCACCAGCGCCCAGGAGGCGCCGGCGGGCTGGGTCGCCCGGTAGACGCGGTAGCCGTTGAGCTCGTCGGGGACCGGGGCCGTGGAGACCGCGAAATACTGCCAGTCCTCGAAGTTCTTCACCGAGGCCCACTCGAGGGTCATCGAGTTCGTCGTCACCGCGAGGCCCAGGCCCAACGGGCTCAGCGGGGGCGAGGAGCGCACGTAGACCGCGACGATGGAGGAGCGCTCGAGCTCGGTGCCCGGGGCGATCTCGGCGGTGGCCTGGTAGTAGTAGGTGCTTCCGACGATGACGGCGGTGTCGATCGCCACCGTCGACGAGGTGGTGGAGATGAGGACCGTCCCGGGCTGGTTCTGGGTCGAGCGATAGATCTTGTAGGAGACGAAGCTGCCCGTCTTCGTCGTGGGCGGCAGGTCCTGCCAGCCGAGGTAGACGCGGCGCTGGCGCGAGGTCGCTCCGAACTCGGCTACGCGCACGGAGTCCGGGAAGCCCGTCGCCCAGGGCGTGAGGGGGCTGTACAGGACGTTCGGCGGGGTGTCCGCCGCCGCGATGCGGTAGTAGTAGGTGACGCGGTTCATCAGCCCCGTGTCGGTGAAGGTCGTCAGCGACGTCGTCGTGTACCAGACGAAGCCCGCGTCGGAGGCCACCTCGTTGGTGTCGCGGTAGACGACGTAGAAGGAGATGTCGGGCTCGACGTTCGAGTCCCAGGTGAGCTTCACCGACCCGCTGCTCGAGAGCGCGTTGAGGTTGTGCGGCATCTGGGGCACGAAGTCGGGCGCGACGACGAAGTTGGCCGGGTTGAGCCCGCCGGCGCGGCTCCAGTCGCTGTTCTTCGCCGGCGCCTCGTGGTCGGTGGTGCGGATGGCGAAGTAGTAGGTCACCGACGGCGTCAGGCCGATGATGGTCTCGGTGCGCAGCGAGCCGCCGGGGCCCGGCGGGGCGATGATGCTCGGCGAGAAGTACGAGAGCGGCCGCGCGAGCGCGGAGTCGTTGAAGTCCGCGTTGCTCTCGATGTTGGCGATCGTCGAGACGCGGATCGTGTAGGTCGACGCCGTGCCGAGCCAGCCGTCCTCGCCCGGCTCGGTCCAGGTGATGTGCACCATCCCGTCGACGCCTCCGGGTGCGGCGACGAGGTCCGTGATGTCCGCGGGCGGCCCCTGGGGGACGATGGTGACGGTGAGCGAAAGGTCATCGGGATTCTTGGCATGGACGGACGCCGGCCAAAGCGCTGCCTGGAGGGCGATGAGCCCCCAGACCGCGACCAGCCGGCCCATGATCCCGATGCTTCTAATCGACCTTTCGCTCATCTCGAGCACTATCTCAGCGCTTGCGCGCTCTCCCCCGCGGAGCCTTTCGTCGCGTCATATCGGCCTCAGCGGGTCCTCTCGTTGCTCTCCTATATCGCGTTGACGTACACGGTCGCGATGTTGGTCTGGAGCCCGGTGACCGGGGAGCTCGCACCCAGTTCCAGCCTCAGCCAGAGCCGTATCTCCGCCGTCGGCGGCGTGCCGAGGCGGTTGTCGTCGGGGACGTTGACGCCGTCCTCCGCCGGCCCCGATGTCGAGGTCGCGAAGACCGCGTTCGCCCCGGAGCTCTGCGCCGTCTGCGGCGCCCCCGTGACGATGTCCTCGTTGGCGAAGGCCGCCACGCCGGGCGCGGCGTCCTGGAACAGCGCCGCGACGCGGAACTCGCCCGAGCCGAGCGGGTTCGTGTCCGTCCGGAGCACCAGGGGGTTGCCCGGGTTGTCCCAGATGGACAGCTGCATCGTCTCGGTGAGGCCTCCGCTGTCGTTGTCGATGTTGATGGGGTTGGTGTTCACCGAGGCCTGTCCCAGCAGCATCGAGCCGAAGTCGTAGTTCGTGAGGTCGGCTCCGGCGGCGTCGCGGATCCGTACCGACAGGGCGTTGCCTATCGTCACGGTCAGCGTCACGGAGTCCGGGGTCGCCGCCTGGGCGTCTCCCGGTCCTCCCGACGCTGCGATCACGGCGAGCATCGCGCTCGCCGCGAGCAGTCTCATCAGTCTTTTCATCTCATCGCTCCTTTGGGGGCGGGCGCCAAGAGCGCCGTTCCCCGTGGTTTTCCGCCCGCGCCTCGCGGCGCGCGCGGTCCGTCCCGTCTCTGCGTCCGTCCCGTCTCCGTCGAAAAATCGTGTGCGCATGCGCCGCCGTCCCGCGTCCCCGTCGTCCGGCCCGACGGCGCTCCGTCCCCCCGGGGTCCCGAGCCCCGGAGTGCGGTCCGCGCCTTGCGGCTGTCCACTGTCCGTTTCATCTCAGCTTCTCATCCTCGTCCGTTCCTCGCGTCTCCTAGACCGCGCTCACGAAGACCGTCGCGAAGTTCGTCTGCACGCCGCTCAAGGTCGAACTCGCGGCCAGCTCCAGCCGCAGCCAGAGCCGCACCTCCGAGCTGGCGGCCGCCAGCCGGTTGTCGTCGGTGACGGAGACGCCGTCTTCCGCCGCCGTGACGCCGGTGACCGCGAAGCGCCCTCCCGCGGAGTCCTGCGCCGCCTGCGCGGAGGTCGTGAGGGTGTCCTCGCTGCCGAAGTTCGCGTGCGTCGGCTGCGCGTCCTGGAGGACCGCCTGCAGGCGGTATTCGTCCTGCGCCAGCACACCCGCGGTCGTTCGCAGCAGCAGGCTGTTGGCGCCGTTGTCGCCGACCGACAGCTGCAGGGTCTCGGTGAGACCGCCGCTGTCGTTGTCGATGTTGATCTGGGTCGCGTTGACCGAGGCCTGGCCCAGCGACATGGAGCCGAAGTCGTAGTTGGTCAGGTCGCTTCCGCCCGAGTCCTTGATGCGGACGGACAGGGCGTTGCCGATGGTCACGGTCAGCGTCATCGTGTCCGGGTTGGCCGCCGACGCGTCGAGCGCGAAGGCGGACAATACGGCGAACAGCACCAGCACAGTGGACAGCATCCTTTTCATGGCACCTCTCCAGCCGGCTCCGGGAGAGCCGGGTGATTTTTGCGGCGAACGCACGAACGCCTGCGTAGAAATCTGTTTATCCGTCGTCATGATGTCCATGGCCTGCCTCCGTCCGATGTCCGCACCGACGACCTCTGCACGCACGACCCCTCCGGGGTCCTGAGCCCCGGAGGACGGCTTCACGCTGTCCACTGTCCGCTTCATCTCAGCGCCTCATCCTCGTTCGTCCCTCGCGCTCTCCTATACCGCGCTCACGTAGAGCGTCGCGAAGTTCGTCTGCACGCCGCTCAGGACCGAGGTCCCGGCCAGCTCGAGTCTCAGCCAGAGCCGCACCTCCGAGGCCGAGCCCGCGAGCCGGTTGACGTCGGTGACGGAGACGCCGTCCTCCGCCGCCGCGATGCCGGTGATCGAGAAGCGCCCGCCCGCCGAGTCCTGGGCCGCCTGCGCGGCGGCGGTCACGATGTCCTCGTTGCCGTAGTCCGTGTGCCTGGGCTGGGCGTCCTGGAAGACCGCCTGCAGGCGGTATTCGTCCTGCGCCAGCGCGCCGGAGGTCTCGCGCAGAAGCATGCTGTTGGCGCCGTTGTCGCCGACGGACAGCTGGAGCGATTCCGTGAGGCCTCCGCTGTCGTTGTCGACGTTGATCTGCGTCGAGTTGACCGAGGCCTGCCCCAGCGACATGGAGCCGAAGTCGTAGTTGGTCAGGTCGGTCCCGCCCGAGTCCTTGATGCGGACGGACAGGGCGTTGCCGATGGTCACGGTCAGCGTCATCGTGTCCGGGTTGGCCGCCGACGCGTCGAGCGCGGGGGCGGACAATGCGGCGAACAGCACCAGCACAGTGGACAGCCTTTTTCTCATGACACCTCTCCAGCCGGCTCCAGGAGAGCCGGGTGATTTTTGCGGCGAACGCACGTCGTGCGGCGTCGAAATCTGTTTATCCGTCGTCTCGATGCTCATGGCCTGCCTCCGTCCGATGTCCTCACGAACGCCCTGCGCACGCACGATCCGCTCCGGGGTCCCGGCCCCGGAGGTCCGTTTTCGGCTGCCGCTGTCCGCGGTCCCTTTCATCTCAGCGCCTCATTCCTCGTTCGGTCCTCGGCGCTCTCCTATACCGCGCTCACGTAGAGCGTCGCGAAGTTCGTCTGTACGCCGCTCAAGACCGAGGTCGCGGCCAGCTCCAACCTCAGCCAGAGCCGCACCTCCGAGCTCGAGGCCGCCAGGCGGCTGGATTCTGCGATGCTCACGCCGTCCTCCGCCGCCGCGACGCCGGTGACCGAGAAGCGGCCTCCGGCCGAGTCCTGCGCCGCCTGCGCCGCGGCGGTCACGATGTCCTCGGTGCCGAAGTCCGCGTGCGGCGGCTGGGCGTCCTGGAAGACCGCCTGCAGGCGGTATTCGTCCTGCGCCAGCGCGCCGGTCGTCGTGCGCAGAAGCATGTTGTTGGCGCCGTTGTCTCCGATGGACAGCTGGAGCGACTCCGAGAGTCCTCCGCTGTCGTTGTCGATGTTGATCTGACTCGAGTTGACCGAGGCCTGGCCCAGCGACATCGAGCCGAAGTCGTAGTTGGCCAGGTCGCTTCCCGCCGAGTCGCGGATGCGCACGGACAGGGCGTTGCCGATGGTCACGGTCAGCGTGAGCGTGTCGGGGTTGGCCGCGAGCGCGTCGAGCGCGCAGGAAGCCAATGCTGCGGCGAGCAGCAAGGCGGACAGCAGTCGTTTCATGTTCATTTCTCCTCGAACGCCCATGCCCCGGGAGGCCCGGGCGTCGGTTTTATGCGTCTGCGTCATCGGGTCCGTCGTCATCTTCGTCTCTCGAAATCCTCTAGTACGCATTGACGTATACCGTCGCGAAGTTCGCCTGCGTCCCGCTCAGCGTCGAGCTGCCCGCCAGTTCGAGGCGCAGCCAGAGCCGGACCTCCGCCGTCGGCGGCGTGCCGAGGCGGTTGTTGTCGGCGACGCTCACGCCGTCCTCGGCGGTGACCGTCGAGGCCGTCGCGAAGACCGCCCCCGCACCCTGCGCCTGTGCCGCCTGCGCGGAGGCCGTCAGGATGTCCTCGCTGCCGAAGTCCCCGTGCGCGGGCTGGGCGTCCTGGAAGAGCGCCTGCAGCCGGTACTCGTCCTGGGCCAGCGCGCCCGTCGTCGTGCGGAGGATCAGCCCGCCGCCGGTGTCGCCGACGGACAGCTGGAGCGACTCCATGAGTCCGCCGCTGTCGTTGTCGACGTTGATGGGGCTCGAGTTGACCGAGGCCTGGCCCAGGGACATGGGGCCGAAGTCGTAGGCGCTCAGGTCGGCGCCTCCCGCGTCCCTGAGGCGCACGGAGAGCTGGTTCCCGATGGCCACCGTCAGCGTGAGCGTGTCGGGACTGGCCGCCTCCGCGCCGGCGGCGAGCAGCGCCAGGGCCGCTCCCGCGAGGAGAATCCGGCTGGTGCGGAAAATGTTCATCGGGCATCACCTTCCTTTTTCACGTCGAGAGTGATCTGGCCGAACGCCGAGACCGGGACGGCCTGGTCCTGCAGCTCCGCCTGGAGCACGACCCGGCACTTCTTGCCGGCGAGAGCGCGGTCGTCCGGGAGCTTGATGGAGAAGCCGACGATGCCGATCGAGTTGGCCGGGACGACGAGCTCCGGCTTCTCGGGGGTCACGGTGCCGACGTCGTCGAGTACGCCCTGGGCGCTCCCCAGGCCGGCGAGGACGCGCGCGATGGGCTTGAGCTTGATGCGCATCGGCTTGTCGGAGAGGTTGATGAGCTTGAAGCTCTTTCTGAGCTCCTTGCGGACGTCCACGCTGCGTCCGAGGGGGACGTCCGCGAGCCGCAGGTCCGGCGGGCTGAAGTGGAAGTCGAGGTTCTCGGCGATCTGGTCGGAGCGCTTCATCTCGTCGGCCGTCATGAGCCTGGAGGAGACGTCCAGCATGAGCCGGCTCTTGAGGCCGACGGCGAGGAAGCGTCCCTCGGTCACGCTGCGCGCCCACAGACTCACCTGGTATTTCTTCGCCAGGTGCTTCGGGTCCTTGGGGATGTCGATCATCACGTCGGCCACCGCCTGCTGGCCGGGGGCCAGGTGGAAGCGGTTCTGCGAGAGCCAGACCCAGCCGGCGTCCGGGATGGGCTCGTAGCCGGGCAGGAGGATGCCTTCCTCGGCGGAGGGCTTGAGCACCGCGATCTCGACGTCCTCGGCGTTCATCGAGGTGTTGGTGAGCTTGTAGCTGACGCCGCTCAGGTCGCGGACGCTCACGGTCGAGCCGACCGGCACGTTGTTCACGAAGACGCGGCCCATCGTCGTCGAGAGCCCGAGGGCGGCGGCTTCCCGCGCGGGGAGGAGGAGGGCTGCGAAAACGAGCGCGGCGTTGAAGATCGTCATGGCTTCTCCTGAACGGCCGTGTCCGTGAGCACCTGGACGGTGCGGTCCACGGGGACCTCGAAATCGATGCAGCGCACGCGCACGAGGAAGCAGGCGCGTCCCCGCGGCGCGCGCAGCCGGAAGGAAAGGACGCGCACCCCGTTCTGCGCGAGGGTGAACTCCTCCGCCTCCGGCGTGAAGGGGACGCTTTCGGCGGCCTCGGGCCAGCCCTCGGGGCAGCGCGCCAGCGAACCCCAGCCGAAGACCCGGCGCACCTGCAGGCGCAGGTCCCGCTCGCGCAGGTTGGCGATCTTGAGCAGCGGCTTGCCCGCCGCGCGCAGGTCGGTCTCCGTCTCCGGAGAGAGACCGCGGACCTCGAGGTCCTGCGGCGCCGCGAGGAAGACGTCCTCTTCCACGTAGTTCTCCAGCCAGGCGTTCGCCTTGCGGTGGCCCGGGTCGACGCGGACGGCCTCGAGCCAGGCCTTCTTCGCGCCCGCGAGGTCGCCGCGGAAGTGGCGGATCTCTCCGACCGCGTTCCAGAACTGCGCGATGGTCGGGGCGAGGCCCGCGGCCTTGAGCTCGACGCGCTCGGCCTCGACCGCCTCCGCCGCGTCCGGCTTCCGCAGGTCCAGGGCGCTCCACATGAGCGCCATCGCGTGGTTGTGCCAGGAGTCGGCGAAGAAGGGGTGGCGCTCCGCGTCACGGCGGGTGACTTCGATCGCGCGCGCGAGGTCGGCGCGCTTGACGGCCGCGTCGGCCGAGGAGAGGGCGCGTCGGCGCAGCGCGTCGCTCAGCGCCATCGCGTAGCCCTCCCCGCGGGGATCGAGCCGTACGGCCGCTTCGGCGCGGGCGACGGCGAGGGGGTACGCGCGCCGCAGGGTCGCCGAGCGGGCGGAGCGGATGAGCCCGTCGGCCGCAAGCTCGGAGGCGCAGAACGCCGCGGCGAGGGCGGCCAGGACGAGCAGGGAGCGGGCGAGGCGCGGCCGGCTCGCCGCGGCCGGGCGGCCCGGGACGGCCGACAGGCTCCCCAGGAAGGCCCATTGGAGGGCGAGGGTGGAGATGCTGGGGAAGTTGAACTGGGAGTGCACCCAGAGCGCGAGCGCGGCGCAGAGGAGCGCGGAGAGCACCGGGCGCTCCTCCTCCGAGGCGGCGCGCAGGCGGCGCAGGGCGGCGAGGATCCAGGAGCCCCAGAGCCAGAGGTAGGCGGCCAGGCCGGGGAGACCGAGGGTGACGAGGACCTGCAGGACCTCGTTGTGGGCGTAGGTCGAGATGAAGAGGTTCGCCGCGCGCTGGCGCATCTCCGGGCTCTCGTAGCGGGGAGAGCGCAGGCCGAAGCTGTCGAGCCCGCTGCCCCAGCCGTGCGCGTCGAGCGCCATCCGCGCGGACATCCTCCAGAGCTCGAGGCGGGTGCTCGCGCTCTGTTCGGAGGGGCTGAGGAAGACGCGGGCGCGCTGGCGGACGGCGCCCGCTCCCAGCGCCGCAGCCGCGGCCGCGGCCGCGAGGAGCAGGGCCAGGAGCACGGGGCGTCCCGGACCGCGGCGAAGGAGGCCGCGGTTGAGCCCGGCCCAGAGCGCGAGAGCGGCGAGGGCGCCGAGCCAGGCGCCGCGGCTCAGCGTCCCGAGCAGCTGGTAGGCGGCCAGGGCGAAGGCCGCCGCCGCGAGCGCCCGGAGGGCTCCGCGGCGTTCCGTGAGGGACGCGCACAGGAGGAGGGGGAGGGCCATGGAGAGGAAGCCGCCGTAGTTGAGCGTCGTGCCGAGCGTCGAGTGCGGCCGCCCCCCCGCGCTCATCGGGAAGGCGAGGAGCACGGCGGCGCCGGCGGCCGCGCAGGTGCCGGCGAAGAGGACCCGCGGCGTGCGCTCCGGATCGAGCCGGGAAGCGGCCGCGTGCACGGCGGCGAGGCTCGCGAGCGTCCAGAAGCCCCAGATGTACATCTGATAGCGGCCGAAGAAGCTCAATGACGAGTCCATGGATGCGAAGGTGAAGAGGAGTCCTACCCCGAGCCAGGCCAGCAGCGGCGCGTCGTCGTGCAGGGAGCGCTCGGCGAGCGCGGTCCCGGGGCGCAGGGCCAGGGCGAGGAGGAGGAGGGCTCCGAAGCGCAGCAGGGCGGCTTTCGGGAGCGAGAAGGCGTCGACCAGGAGGGCCGGGGCGCAAACGAGGACCAGGGCGGGCGGCAGGACCGCGAGGAGCCGCAGGGCGGCGGGCATCGAGGCCGCCGGAGCCGTGACGCGCCGGTTCGCGCCTTTCATGGGTTTCATGGCGCCTCCTCCGCCGTGACGGTGACCTGGAAGTCCTGCTGGACGCGCGTCGTGGTGCCGGTGGGCATCGCGAAGCGGAACCAGAGGTACTCGAGCGTCCCGTAGGGGACGCCGACGCCGCTGACGGCGCCGTTGGTGAAGCGCGTGCCGGTGCAGACCTGGTCGGCGTGGGTCAGCCGGTCCTCGGCCAGGAAGGCTCCCGTGAGGGGCTGGACGGTGCCGTCGAAGATGCTCCAGAGGACGTACTGGTCGTCGCCCGCGGCGGCCGCGATCGCCCAGGGGCTCCCGGCCGTGACGCTCGTCGCGCGCAGGGTGTAGGTCTCGCGGACGTTGCCGTCGTTGAGGACCGAGGTGCGGGTCGCGACGACGATGTCGTCGCCGAGCAGGCGCGTCCCCAGGTCCACCGTCGCGTTCGGGATGTCGATGGAGAGCACCACCGGCAGCAGCTGCGAGACGAGGCCGCTGAAGTTCGGCACGCCGTTGTGGTTGTAGGCGGCGACGCGGAACCAGTAGGTCTTTCCGCCGTAGAGGCCGACGGCCGGGATCGTCGAGAGGGCGATGTTCGGGGTCGCGCTCGACTGGACCGCCTGCGAGAAGTCGCTGTAGCTGGAGACCTGGAGGAGGTAGCCCGAAGCGCTGCTCGAGGAGCCCGCGAGGGCCGCGCTCGGCATCGCCCGCCAGTTCGCGGTCATCGAGGTGACGAAGACGGCGAAGACCTGGAGGTTCGAGGGCGCGCGGGCGAGCGTCGCCGTCGAGTTCGGCGTCGCGTAGGCGTAGCTCGTCGTCGCGCCCCAGATGGCGCCGGCGCGCAGATAGTAGGTCGTGTTCGGGTCGAGATCCTGCGGCGCGAGAGCGTTGAGCGTCGTCAGGGAGGCGGAGGAGACGATGGACGAGGCGGCGAAGTCCGAACGGGTGGAGGCTTCGACGACGTAGCCGTCGGCGCCGACGAGGCCGTAGCTGACGGTGATGCTCGAGGAGCCCACGGCGGCGACGATCGGGCTGACCGGCGGGATGACGGTGTCGACGTAGACCGTGTAGACCGCGGTGGAGACGTTGCCCGCGTAGTCCGAGACGGCGACGGCGATCCTGTTCGTGCCGGCGAAGGATCCCGTCGAGCAGACGAGATGGATGCTCGAGGCCTGCAGGACCCGAGCGGCTTTGTCGGTGTTGAAGGAGCCGGCGAGGGACAGGCTCGTCGTCGAGACCCAGGTCCAGGAGAGTCCGGCGGTCGTGGAGTAGGCCACGGCGTAGGCCTTGCCGCGCTCGTGGGCGGCGAGCTGGTCGCTCTCGTACTCGCCGAGCACCTCGACCGAGGAGCGGGCGACGGAGAACAGGCGCAGCTCGTCGACCGTTCCGGTGAAGAAGAGGGAGTTCCAGACGCCGAGCTGCAGGGGCGTGGCGAAGTCGGTGCTGCCGACCGCCGCGGAGGCGCTCTGCTTGTCGAGCACGCCGTCGATGTAGACCTGCAGCCAGGCGGAGGTCCGGACCATGGCGACGTGGTGCCAGCCGTTGTCGTTGACGAGGCGGGTGCCGTTGACGATGACGCTGGCGGCTCCGTCGTAGATGTAGGCCTGGATGCGGCCGGCGTTGATGCCGACGCGGTAGCCGGCGTTGAGCGTATCGTCCTTGGCGAGGATGCCGCGCGCGCCCGCCTGGGTCGTCTTGAGCCAGAAGCTGACGGAGAAGGCGCCGGCGCCGAAGTTGTGCGCGCTCTGGTCGCCGAAGTCGGCGTACTGCCCCGCGCCGCCGAGCACGAGCGCCGAGCCGCGCCGGCCCGCCGCGTACTGGGGATAACCGAAGAGCGACCCGTCCAGGCGCAGGGCGGAGGCGTCGAGAAGAGCCGCGCCGGAGGACTCGTCGAGGTGCCACTGCCCGGCGAGGCCCTGCGGCACGCCGGTGGAGGCCATGAGACCGGCCAGGGCGTCCTGGACGTTGAGCCGCAGGGTGACGACGTTCGAGGACATGTAGACGGCGGCGGGCAGCGCCGTCCAGGGGCCGGTGGCGGAGTTGGTGGCGATCTGCGGTCCGGAGAAGGCCGGAGGCACGGCGTCGACGACGAAGGAGCGCGTCGCGCTCCACTGCGTGCCGCCGCCCGAGCGCAGGCGCCACCAGTAGGTCGTGCCG